>JASFKE010000009.1:0-17472 GCA_050118795.1 Desulfobacteraceae bacterium
GACCTATCAAGAGTATTCCGGACGAAATTAATCCGGACCACGAAAATATTAGAAATTGAACGGCCGCCCCAAAGTTGGGGCGGCCGTTTTGTATTGCGTCCGAAATATAGAGCCGCCATCTTTCTTATCTGATGAAGGACTCTATTTTTTTAAGCGTATCAGTCGCCCATGGCAGCCTTATGGGTCTTGATTTCAACCTTCTCGGTCAGGCCTTCATAGTACTCGCGCAGGATCACAACGACTTCGTCACGTCCGAAGTGATCCGGTAACTCGCCGCCTTCGCTGAGCATTTTACGCAGCATGGTGCCGGAGAGCAGGACACGGTCCTCTTTGGCATGCGGGCAGGTGCGCAGGGAAGCCATGCCGTCGCATTTGTAACAATAGAAGGTCCAGTCGATCTTGAGCGGTTGGCACAACAAACCTTTGCCGCCCTCGGGGGTCGGAATTTTGTCGAAGATGGTTTGGGCTTCGAACATGCCGTAGAAGTCGCCAACGCCGGCGTGGTCGCGACCGATGATCATTTTGGAACAGCCGTAGTTCTGACGGAATGTAGCGTGCAACAGGCCTTCGCGGGGACCGGCATAGCGCATATCAAGGGGGTAGCCGCCCTGTACGACGTTTTGTTCTACGAAGTAATTTTTAACGAGGGTGTCGATGCATTTAACGCGAACATCGGCAGGAATATCACCGGGTTTAAGGTTGCCCACCAGAGAGTGGATGTAAACACCGTCACAAACCTCTACGGCGATTTTGCACAGATACTCATGGGAGCGGTGCATGGGATTCCTCAACTGCAGTGCGGCAACTTCGCTCCAGCCCTTTTCCTCGAAAATTTTGCGGGCTTCTGCCGGGCGGTGGTAAACACCGGCGAATTCCGTTGGATATTCACCTTCGCTCAGCACTTTAACGTTGCCGGCAAGGTTGACGGGGCCTTGGGACATGACCATCTGCACGCCGGGATGATCGTCTTTGGCGATTTTCCAGAACTCCTCAGCAGTGGGAGTCCCTTCACCCATGTATACTTTTTCGCACTCCCAGGTTTTCTCTTCGTCGCTGATCTCCCATTTTTCATCGACTTTGATGGTGCCCATGATTTCATCACGCTCTGCATCATACAGGGCGACATCATCGCCGACGTTGATCTGCGCGGCGTCTTCGGCAGTGACATCCAGACATACCGGTACCGGCCAGAAAGTGCCGTCGGCCATGAGAAAATTTTCGCAAACCCCTTTCCAGTCGGCTTTGGTCATGAAACCGGTCAAGGGGCTGAAACCGCCATTGCCGATCATGATGAGGTCGCCTTTAACTCGCGGGGAGATGGATACTTTTTTGAGCCCGGCAGCTTTGGATTTTTCAGCTTCCAGCTCTGCGCCTTCCAGCAGGCAAATGGTCAGGCCTTTGCCTCCATGGGGAGGGATAAGTTGTGACATGGGTTTGTCTCCTTTCGAAATATATGAGTTAGTTTGGCAATGTCTGCCTTGATTGGCGGAGTCATACACTTGAGATATAAATAAACTGAGATACAAAGAGGTATACCTATTAAGGAATAATCTGTTTGTCAAGGGCAATTGCGCGGCGCGTTTACGCTATTGCCAATGATATAGGTGCCGCGGACGGAGCTGACGATGCCCTGCCGATTGCCTCAAAAAAAGGGGATCGTCAACGAACCGCCGGGATTCAAAAAGGGATGCTGAAAGCGCTCAAGTTTCAGCCCCATTGACACGATATAGCAGCTAAATTACCAGAACCGAATCCAGAATCGAATCCAGATTGCACAATGTGAGTTGATTTGAAGCCAAAGGCAGTGTTATGGGAACTTTAGGAATTCTTGAGGCAAATACGCACACCAAGGAGGCCGCAAACATGTCCACCGATGGCAAGCTTAACGGCAATGTGGATATTATTGGAAAAATCAAGACCCTACCCGCCCTTGAAAGCTTTAATGAAGATGATCTCAAGGAGCTGCTCAAGATCAGCAAAATCGTCAGGTATGAGCCTGGAGAGTTGATCGTCGATGAAGCCAATTATGACGGTTGGATCTACTATTTGATATCGGGTCGGGTCCGCATCGCCAAAGACGGAAATGATTTAGCCACACTTCGGCGCACCGGTGATGTGTTCGGTGAGGTTGGCGGTCTGGGCAATGGCGACGACCTATCTGTTTCGGTTTCAGCCCTTGAGGAGTCCCTCTGTTTGAAGATTGACATTTCCACTGTCGACGGCCTGCCCAATGAAAATCGTTTTGTGTTTCGGTATGTGATTTTCCGAGGATTTGCCGAAGTGCTGGCCAAACGCCTGCGACTCACCACTGAAAAATATCTCGCCGCCAAAGAGGAGTTGGCGCGGCTTAAAAGTTAGACGCCATATTATTGGAGCCGGAATCCCGCCTTGCTTGAAGTTCGGGCTGGATCGGAAACACTCAAAAACAACGAAAGCCCAACCGGTTCGGTTGGGCTTGGGTAATTTCAGGTGGCGGAGAGAGAGGGATTCGAACCCTCGATGGAAGTTTCCCCCCATACTCGCTTAGCAGGCGAGCGCCTTCAGCCGACTCGGCCATCTCTCCGCAATAGCTGACGGCGCATCCGACATCAGCCTTTGCCTATAGTGGCGGAGGGAGTAGGATTCGAACCCACGGAGCTTTCACTCAACGGTTTTCAAGACCGCCGCCTTAAACCACTCGGCCATCCCTCCTTCCAAAGCGGGTTCGACTTTTAGCACCAAGCGTCGCATAGGTCAATATTTTTATGCAAAACAGAGGCATTGAACACAATTTGAGAGTTGACATTGATTGTCATTGGTGATTAGGTTCCCCCCAATTGCACACCCGCCATCCGGTCGTGAGGAGAGAACAGTAATGAAACAAAAGTATGCCATTATCCGGGATGATGCCCAAAAAACATTGGTTGTTCGTGAATATGCAGAGCTGGATAAAGAGATGATGTCCCTGCTGTGTGAAGAGGCGTATTCTCAGGAAGCAATGCTGGCAGCCGTCAATAAGGGCCATCAATCCGTGATTGATGCCATTCGAACCAATAACATGTATCCCCCCACCGTTTTTGCAGAGCCCATTGCCCAGGCCATTGAAGGCATTTTTGCCGAAGACGGCAACGCCTCAGCCGAACTCTTTTTCGATGACAAAGAGTTGTTTGTCAAAGATACTGGAGAAGAGCCAGACGAAGTCGAGGAGAACGTGGAGCAGGATGTTGCCGTTGATGACCTGCTGGAAGACGATGATATCGACGACGGGCTGGGCGATGAAAAAGTCGTCGCCGGCATAAAGTCCAAAGTTAAGGTTCCGGAAGACGACAGCAGTGATGTAGACGCTCTCGAGTGATCCCGCACAGGCGGTGTGTGTGATCTGTTCTTTTATGCAGCTATAGGATCGAGCCACTAAGCCTGCGGGTCTGTTCCCACCAGCGATTTTATCTTATTTTCAATGGCTCTTTCCGGGCGGCTGCCCGGAAGCCTTTCGATCAGTCTGCCCTTGTTGTAAACCAGCGTCGTAGGCACCCCCGAGATACGATAGCGTTGCGCCGCACGGGTACCAACCCAGTAAACCGGAAATTGGACCCTCAGCTTATTGATCAGTGGCTGCACCTCCTCAGGCCCGTTGGCATCCAAGCTGATGGCTATGATTTGAATGCCTTTTTCCCGGTACTTGCCATACAGCTTTGACAGTATTGGGAGCTCCTCCCGACATGGCGGGCACCAGGATGCCATTGCCACCACCAAGCCCCGGAACCCGCTGTCAGAGATCATCCCATCCAATGCATTCAGTTCAATGGCTTGCACCTTATTGGTGACGGGCAAGTTCTCACTACAATGGATCAGGCTCGATATCGACAACCAGATCAAAATAGCGCACAGTGTGGTTTGAGTCCCTTTTTTCAGAGGATGCCCCTTTCATATGCAGCACTGGGCCTGCTATAAATTGTCAAGGGTGTTTCCCTTCGACAAATCCGTAAAGAGACATTAACCATCGTTCAAATATAAGCAAGCCACCGGTGTATCCGCTAAAGGGCCGGCCGCCGTCTATCAGCCGACAGGCACCCTCGGGCATCAGCGACACAGGATACGAGCGACCCACTGAATGGCGTTCATCTTTTTTTTACTCTTGACTTAAAAATTGGTTTTTAATAAATATATTTAAGATGCCGCAATAAAATATCGTAGTGATCACCCCCCACTTGCGATGCTATTTTATCTATAAATGCCCCCCCATTTGGAGCTGAACTGCATCTTGTCCCCCGGTAGATTCGTATCGTTTATTGGCAATCCCCTCAGTGAGGCGTTTCGCTTTATGGAGAGTTTCTATTCGAATGTGCGTGATGCCTTTCCACCATCCAACCGTCAATAAAACTTAAAGAATAACGTTTTATTTTAAGGTTGAATGAACAGGGGGGGTGGCCAAATTCATGAGTTGGGAAATCTAATTCCCCAGTGTTTGATTTCGCCCCGGGTGGGGTGGAATTTGATGTCTGGGCAAAATCCGTGCTTGGAGGTGCCAATGGATAGTGACCAACAATTTTACCAGAGGCTGGAGAAAAAGGGGGTCTCGAGAAGGGACTTTATGAAATATTGTACCTTCCTGACTGCTGCTATGGGGCTTTCAGCTTCCTACATCCCAAAAGTGGCCGAAGTGTTTGCAGCGCCCACACAGCGGCCGCCGGTAATCTGGCTGCACTTTGGCGAGTGCACCGGGTGCTCCGAGGGGATGCTCCGCACCATGTACCCCTATGCAGATGAACTCGTGCTGGAAATTCTTTCCGTGGAGTATCATGAGACCATTATGGTTGCCGCCGGTGACCAGGCGGAGGATCAATTGAAATCGTCCATGAAAAAACACGCCGGAAAATATATCTGTGTTGTCGAGGGATCCATCGCCACCAAATACAACGGCGGTTACGGCAAAGTGGGCGGACGTTCTTTTCTGGAAATCGCCAAAGAGGTGGTCCCTCAGGCTGCCGCCACCATCGCCATCGGCAGTTGCGCCAGCTGGGGCGGCATACCAGCCGCCAAACCCAATCCCGGCGGGTACAAAGGCATCGGAGACGCACTGGGTATGAAAGTGATCAACATCCCCGGATGCCCGCCCAACCCCATCAATCTGGTCGGCACCATCGTCAACTATCTCCTGCTCGGCAAACTGCCGGAGATCGACGACATGGGCCGTCCCTCTTTCGCATATGGAAAAACCATCCATGACCAGTGCCCCCGGCGGGCCCATTTTGAAAATGAAGAATTTGTGGAAACCTTTGGATCCGAAGAGGCCGCCCTGGGATATTGTCTGTACAAAGTCGGGTGCCGGGGACCGGAAACCTACAATAACTGTCCGGTAGCCAAATTTAATGATGGCACCAGCTGGCCTGTTGAAGCCGGCCATCCGTGCATCGGTTGTAGTGAGCCGGATTTTTGGGACAAAATGACACCGTTCTACGAAGAATTTTAATAAACTGCGGAAGAGACGGACTCAATAAAACAACCCTTACGAAAAGGGAGGCAATTAATGGGCAAGCGCATTGTAGTTGATCCAATAACAAGGATAGAAGGCCACCTCAGGATTGAGGTGGAGGTTGAGGGCGGAAAGGTGGTCAATGCCTGGAGTTCGGGGCAGATGTTCCGCGGTATTGAAATGATTCTTCAGGGACGCGATCCTCGCGACGCCCACCATTTTGTGCAACGTTCCTGCGGGGTCTGAACGTATACCCATGCTCTGTCCTCGGTGAGGGCAGTCGATATGGCCTTTGGCGTTGCCATTCCCAAAAACGCCCGTTTGATTCGAAACTTGCTGATGGGTGCCCAATTCCAGCATGATCATCTGGTCCATTTTTACCATCTGCACGCTCTGGACTGGGTGGATATTGTCAGCGCATTGAAAGCCGACCCCAAAAAGACGGCCGCCCTGTCGGATAATCTTTCCAGCGCCAAAGTGGGCGGCAGCGCCTATTTCAAACAGGTCCAGCAGCGGCTCCAGACCTTCGTGGACAGCGGCCAACTGGGCCCCTTTGCCAATGCCTATTGGGGACATCCGGCCTACAAACTGCCGCCCGAGGCCAATCTTATGGCATGCGCTCACTACATCGAAGCGCTGCGGCTCCAGGCCCGCACCGCGAGGATGCATGCCATCTTCGGTGGCAAGAATCCCCATCCCCAATCCTTGGTGGTGGGGGGGGTAACCTGCGCGGCCGATCTTAAACCGGATCGCATTGCCGAGTTTCTCTATCTGGCCCGGGAGACCCAGGAGTTTATCAATAACGTCTACATCCCTGACCTGCTGGCGGTGGCCTCTTTCTACAAAGATTGGGGCGCCATTGGCGGCACCACCAATTTTCTGGCCTGGGGAGAGTTCCCGCTGACCGAAAAGGAGCCTGACGGCCTCTACATGCCGCGGGGGGTTATGATGAAGCGTGATCTGGCCAACGTCAAGATGGCGGATCAAACCAAAGTGACCGAAGATGTGACCCGCGCCTGGTACGAAAAAGGATCCGCCAAACATCCTTATGAGGGGGAGACCAAGCCCATTGGCGAAGATCCCAAATACCGTCCCAACGGCGGTCAGTACAGCTGGTTCAAGGCGCCGCGCTATGAGAATGAACCCATGGAAGTCGGCCCCCTGGCGCGTGTTTTGATCGCATATGCCAAAGGGCACGCAGAGATCAAACCGGCGGTGGACATGGTATTGAAAAATTTAGGCGTACCGGCCACCGCACTGTTTTCCACCTTGGGCCGCACGGCCGCACGGGCCATCGAAAGTTTGGCCATCGGCAACAAGGTCGAGGCGTGGACCTTGGAACTCATCGAAAATATAAAAGGTGGCGATACCGCAACCTATACGCCCCATGAGATACCGGACAGCGGCATGGGCGTCGGCCTGAACGATGTCCCCCGGGGCGCATTGGGCCACTGGATCAAGGTGAAAGATAAAAAGATCGATAAATACCAGTATGTGGTTCCCTCCACCTGGAACTTAGGGCCCCGTGACGCCAAAGGCAAACCCGGCCCCGTAGAAGAAGCGCTGGTCGGCACACCTGTGGCGGATCCCAAACAACCGCTGGAGATTTTGCGAACCGTACACTCCTTTGATCCCTGCATCGCCTGTGGCGTGCATGTGATCGATGGTGAATCCAACAAAGTGTACAAAGTCAGAGCGTTATAGCTGACCACAAGATGCAAGGCCTTGGTTCTGCGTCGGCTCCTGACGGCGCACCAAGGCCTTTTTTCAATATAGCTGCATTTGAAAAAAACCAATAGATTGTCGCCGGGCAATAGGATATGGTCACGTCGTATGGAGAGCGATCAAATCACCATTTTGGGAATCGGCTGTACCTTGTATGCGGACCAGGGCTTTGGGGTGAGTGTCATCCAGGCCCTGACAAAAAAATTCGAATTCCCGGAGAATGTGGATCTCATCGATGGCGGTCTGCTGGGAGTCGGCTTGACCGGCACCATCGGCCGGGCAGATCACTTGATCGTCATAGAGGCCATCGCCAACGGCGGAAAACCAGGGGATATCTACCGCCTTGAGGGCCAGCAGATATTGAACCGTCTAGCCGGCAGACACCATGTTCAGCATGTTGAGTTTTTGGAGGCTTTGGCCCATTGCCAGGCGCTGGACAATCCCCCCGAAGCCGTATTGCTGGGAATCGAGCCCCAAGACACCAAATCCGTGGTGTGTGAATTGACGCCGGTTTTGCACGAAAAGATGGACGCGATCATCCTGGGTGTGCTCAAAGAGTTGGACAGGTTGGCGGTGGGGTACCGTCACCGCCGGCTCTAACCCTACCCCACAGTCGCATAGAAAAAGATAGTGCCCACCCTATCGCTGCAAATGCCTTTGGGGCTTGAGAGCCAAGGCGCCGGGGGTGATGGTCGCCACCTTTTTTATGCCACCATAAGGTTCAGTTGAGGAAAAAAATTATGTGTTTGGCCATACCTTCAAAAATAACCGAAATAGAAAATGAGATGGCCACCATCGATGTGGATGGTGTTCGCCGCCAGGCAAGTCTATTGCTGTTGGAGGATGCCCAGGTCGGTGACTATGTGATCGTGCACGCCGGTTTTGCCATTCAAAAGATAGATGAGGCAGCGGCACAGGAGACATTGAAACTGCTTCGATCCGCGGCAGAAGTCTACGAAGCTCAATTTAAAAAACCTTAACCGACCATGACAACCGACCGCAGAACACCTGCCGCCGCGACCTCCCAGATCACCATTTTGGGCGTTGGAAATATACTGCTTTCCGATGAAGGCGTAGGCGTGCGCGTGGTTGAACACCTCAGTCGCCAATACCGGTTCCCGGACAATGTTCAGGTTCTCGACGGCGGCGTACTCGGCATCCGCCTGATGGGCGTCATCGGCGGCACAGATATATTGATTGTGGTGGACGCCGTGAAGAATCGTAATCCCCCCGGGACTTTATACCGCATGGCTGATGATGAGGTGCCCCGCCGGGTGCTGGCCAAACAATCCTTGCACCAAATGGATCTTCCAGAAGTACTGGCGCTGTGCTCCGCCATCGATAAAAACCCCAGAACCATTGTGGTGGGGATCGAACCCGAAGATATGACCACCATGGGTGTCGAGTTAACCCCCACCATTGCCGCAAAATTGGACGACCTGATCGCCATGGTCCTGGCGGAGCTTGATCATTTGGGTGTAAAATATACCCTAAAGGATAGTCAGTACCCCAAACAACCCACACAATGAACCCGAGGTTGCATTTTGGTCATGGTTGCTCCAAAAATGTCATATCTCACTTTCAATAACTACCTTGCCTTCATCATCAAACGTCCCATTTGGCCATTGCTGGCCATTGCCGCCGTCACCGTGATGTTTGGCTGGCATCTGCCAAAACTCTCTTTCAAAACCACGGTCTATGATTTGATCATCGAAGAGCTTCCCGAGGCGCAGGAGTATCGGGATTTTCATGATCTATTCGGGTCCGATGATATCATTAGAATGGTGGTATCGGCAGATGATATCTTCGATCCTGCCACCTTTGCCAAAGTGTCGCATTTGTCCGAGGCCACCCTTGGCATCAAAGGCGTGCGGAGGGTTATTTCACTTTCGGAAATTAAAAAAAATGTGGATCCAAGATCTGAATGGCCCATGGATAAGTTTTCCGCCATGCTGGCGCATGTGGATCTTTTTCAGCGCAACCTCATCTCCCAAGATCACCGCTCCACCATCATCACCATGGTATTGTCCCATGACGCCGACCGACCGGCGGTAATTGCCACGGCCAGGAAGCTGATCCAAAAAAACGCAGAGGAGTTGAACCTCTATCAGATCGGCATTCCCCTTGTATCGGAAGCCCTGGCCCTATATACCCAACAGGATTTTTTCCGCCTCATCCCCATCACCCTGTTCATCATCGCCTCATTGCTTCTGGTACTGTTTCGCTGCATCCACTGCCGGGTTCTGCCGTTGGCCTGCGTCAGCCTTTCGGTGATCTGGACCTTCGGATTCATGGCCTATATGGGCATTGCCGTCTCCATGCTCACCATCATCGTCCCGGTTTTTTTAATCGCCGTTGGCACCGCATATTGCCTTCACATCTGTACAGAGTACCTGACCCAGGCGCAAAAGGAGCCAACGGCCGAAGCCGCAAGCCAGGTGACCTTTTCACATATGGCTTTTCCGGTCACCCTGGCCGTTCTGACCACCGTATTCGGCATTGGTGCATTGGTGGTGAATCCCATCGGCGCCATTGTTGAGTTCGCCGGCTTTGCCTGCTTCGGCATTGCCAGCCTGCTGATCATCGTACTCACATTTCTGCCGGCCATGCTGGCGGCACTGCCTCTGCCCAAATCAAGGCCCAAGGAGTTCGCCGGAAGATTGGATCGATGGGTCGACGGATTGCTGGCGCGTATCGTCTCCCTGAATCTCAACCATCAGAAACCGTGCATGATCTCGATTTGCTCAGTTGTTACGGTCTGTCTGGCAGGGCTCTTCTTTATCCGTGTGGAGACCAATCCGGTCTCGTTCTTTAAAGGCAGCACCCCGGTGAGCCAAAATTTTCATCACATCTATCAGCACATGTCGGGCAGCTTTCCAGTACACGTGGTGATGACCGCCCCCACCGAAGATTTTTTTGAAGAGCCCTCCAATGTGGCCGAACTGGACCGTTTCCAGACCTTTTTGCACGCCTTGGAGGGCGTGGACAAAACCATCTCATTTGCCGATTACCTGAAGTTGGTAAACTACGCTTTCAACCGTTTCGATCCGGCCTATTATACCCTGCCGGAGGACGCTTATGAGATGCGCATGCTGGTGAATAATTTCAAAGTGCTGCTCGGAAACGATCTGCTGAAGACCTTCATGAGTGCCGATATGCGGCAGGCCAACATCCTGCTGCTGACCCATATCGCCAGTTCGCGGCAATTTCTCAAAACCAAAGAGATGATATTAAAGCAGGTATCACTGGACTATGACCGTGCCATATCGTGGCAAGTTACCGGGTTGGGAATGGTAACCGCAGCCAGCAGCCATCTGTTGACAGTGGGTCAAGTTAAAAGTCTGTCTATCTCCCTGCTGCTGATTTTTGGCGTCATGGTGGCCCTGTTCCTCTCCGCCAAAGTGGGCTTGATCGCCGTGATACCCAATATCTTTCCCATTATCGTCAACTTCGGCATCATGGGGTTGTTCGGCATCCCCCTCTCCGTGGCCACCAGCCTGATCGCCTCCATCGCCATCGGGCTGGCCGTGGACGACACCATTCACTACCAGGTACGCTATAACCGTGAATTCAAAAAGGATCTGGACAAAGACCGGGCCATGCGAACAACGCTTATGGCGGTGGGTCGCCCCATCATCTTTACATCGCTGACCATCGGCATCGGTTTTTCCATATTGCTCTTTTCGAATTTTCAGCCGACGGCGGTTTTTGGCCTTTTAATGGTGATCACCATAACCTGCGCCCTGGTGGGGGATTTAATCCTGCTTCCCACCCTGATGATGCATGTGGAGCTGGTGACAGCGTGGGATCTGTTGAAAATGATGCCCTCTGTGAGCACCATGTCACCGGGTATGGTACATGAGTTGAACCAGCCCCTCAACGCCATAAAGGTGGGCAATGACGTCATTAAAATGATGATCAAACGGGGCGGCCCCATTGAAGGTCAACAGATCGAGGCCGTCATATCCGAAATCGATAGACAGATCACCCGGGCATCACAAATGGTTGAACGTTTCAGTGCAGCAGACAAGCTGCCCGGGTTCGAAAAAAAACCGATCAACATCAACAGCCCCATCGACAGCACCCTGGCGTTGTTGGAGCACCAGCTCAAACTCAACAGTATCAAAGTAATCACATCGTTGGCGTCGGATTTGCCTCAGGTCTTGGCGCATCACAACTCCATGGTGCAGGTCTTTTATAATTTGTTGACCAACGCGGCAGAGGCCATTAACGTCATACAGGAGCAAAATGATCGGACGGCGCCCCACACCATCACCGTGAGGACCTATTCCGAAAAAGACCGGGTGTGGATCCTGGTCGAAGATACCGGTATCGGTATCGGCGAGAATTTTCTGGACCGGGTCTTCGAACCCTTTTTCACCACCAAGGAGCTGGGCAAGGGCAAAGGGTTGGGGTTGACCATATGCAAACAAATTGTAAGGGATTGCAACGGGCGAATAGCCATCAACAGCTCTCCAGGCCATGGGACGACCGTCACCATTCGTTTCCCGATATTTGGATAAATCGGCAGAACCAGGCCATACCGGGGCTCAAAGCACTATATGACAATCCCCGGAAATGGTTCGAAGCCGTTGGAGAGAAAGCCGACCTCTACCAGTTGGAGCTGGACCTGGTGAACGATGGCGGTGACTGGTTGGTGGGGCGGGCTCGATTGGAAGGCTTCAAAGGTACAGGCTTCTGACAGTGCCTTATTAATATATCACAGGTTAATTCTGTCACTTATATTATAAGGAGAGAAGATGAACAAAAAAGAGCTGGTGAATCGTGTATTGGCCGGAGAAGCGGTGGAGCGGCCGCCGCTGTCCCTGTGGTACCATTTCGGGATTCAACACGGCAGTGGTGAAGGCTTTGCCAAAACCACATTGGATTATTTCAACGCCTATGACTTTGATTTTCTCAAAGTGATGAACGACTATTTCTACCCGGCACCTGAAGGTCTGGAAGCCATCCGTACCAAAGCGGACCTCCGGAGTCTGGGGCGATTCGATCCTTACCAGACAAAATGGTCGGAGCAACTCAAAGCCCTGGCGATAATCCAGTCAGAGCTAAAGGACAAAGCCTATTTTATCGATACGGTGTTCGATCCCTGGCAGAGTCTGCACCGCAACCTGGCGGCGGAAAACATGCAGCACCTGATGATGAATGAACCCCGGGAGCTGATGGCAACATTGGAAGTGGTGGCCGATAATTTGATCGACTACAGCAAAGCGGCCATCGAGGCCGGCGCGGCCGGTATCTTCATGTCCATCCCGGCCGGCGGGGAGGTCGTCACCCGGGAAGAGTTTCTGACCTTTGTCAAACCCTATGCCGAGAAGGTGCTCAAGGGCATCGAAGGGCTGGGGCCCATGACCACCTTGCATGTACACGGCCGGGAACTCTGGTTTGATGAGGCCATCGATCTGCCGGCGCCCATTTTGAGTTGGTGGGATCGCGGGCCCCACGGCCCCTCCCTGCAGGAGGTGCTGGTCAGGTTTCCCGGATGTGTCATGGGCGGTATCGACCAAACCATCGTCGCCCGCCGAACCCGGGCCTTTTTAAAAAAACATGTCCGGGAAGGTCTCGAACTGGGAGGTGACAAACGCTTTTTCCTCGCCAATGGGTGCAGCATCGATACGTGGGTCTATCCCGGGGCCGTCGAAACCATTGTGCAGACAGCAAGGGAGAGTTAACCCTGCTGGCAATACCTTCGTGGATTTTCAAAGTGACGGAGATTCGCACCGTGTTGAAAGAAGCTCGATATATTCGTTCTGCCCCTTGTAAAGGCGGCTCATTTCAATGAGGATACCGGCGATTTGGGCCAAAGCTTGGACAAAGTTAACGTCGTCCAATGTGAAATCCCACTTATCCGCGGTATAGACCCGCATGGCGCCGATGACATCATCGCCCACCAACACCGGTACGGAGAGGATGGAGGAAATTCCCTCTTTTTGCGCGGCTTCGGGGTATTGAATGCGGGGGTCGTCACCCACGTCAAAAACAGCCACAGGGCCCTCTTTCAGCGAATCGGCAATGGATTTCAATGCACTCACCGTCCCTTTATTGAGGTATTCGTCGCTCAACCCTGTGGATGAGGCCACTTCCAGCTCTTTGGTTTCGTGGTTTATCAGAAACAGCGCACATCCTTTGACCCCAAGTGCCATCTGAATGCTTTCAACGGTCTTGACGATAATCTCATCCGGATCCTTTGATCTGGACAAGGATTTGGTCACGTTGATCAATGTCTCATAATTCAATTGAATGTTTCTCATGGCGCTCTCCTCGCTGAACGGTTTTATACAACTATGGAGTTTAAACGTCGTCCTGCCGGCCAGCAACCCCCACGTAATTGAGTAAGCAGCGACCAGTGATGGTGGCGGGGAAGTGGGTCAGATTCTCAACTCCATTGTCTCCATTAGCCGATGGGTTGTCAACCGGGGATATTGCCCAAGCCATGCCTGCCGTTTTTGCTGCACATTACTCAAATCGAATTGTCACCCACGCTGCCGAGGCACCATGGCGTGATGCAGATCTTATTTTTTTTTGGGGGGCTTGCACCGGGTGAGAGAAAAAGCAGCATCATCCTTTTCAGCCGGGCGGTTTTCGGCTATACTGATATTTGTCACCATAAAATTTCCAAGCGACCGGGGTTGTCGATGGATAGAATCGAATGGAATCAGGCACTCTCAGTGGGGGTAGCCGATATTGACGAGCAGCACCAGAGGCTTTTTACCATCATTAACAATCTCATTGATGCGAAAAAAGAGGAGAGGGAACCCAAAGCTCTCCTTAACATCCTTTCCGAACTCGTGGATTATTCCGACTACCATTTTCGCACCGAAGACAACTACATGATCGAGAACAACTACCCGCTCTTTTTATCTCACCGAAAAGAGCATTTGGCCTATATCAAAAAAATAGGGAGCCTTATCACCGACTTTGAGAACAGCAGGGAATCCTTGTCCGATGATCTTCTGGAATTTTTGCACCATTGGTGGCGGACACATATTGCCGAAACAGATTTAAAGTACGCCCGCTATATCAAAGCGAATCCAAAATAGTGGCAGCGGGCCGCGTCAAATTCACGTCAAATTCAATAGATCGCTAAGTTAATCAAACTCTAGATCATCCGGAATATCCGCATTGGTATAAACTTTTTGAACGTCGTCGCAATCCTCCAGGGCGTCGATAAGCTTGACCATTTTAAGGGCGTCTTTCCCGTCCAGCGCCGTCATCGTCTGGGGCAGCATGGTGATCTCTGCGGCAATGGTGGCAATGGAAGCCGCATCAATGGCCTGCTTGACCGTTTCATACTCTTCCGGTGCGGTGATGATCTCGAAGTTGTCGCCGTCCTCACGAACATCTTCGGCGCCTGCTTCCAAAGCGACTTCCATCAGCGCATCTTCCTCAGCGGCGCTCTGTTCCACCACCAGGTAGCCTTTTTTATCGAACATATAGGCCACACAACCATTCTCGCCCATGTTCCCGCCGTGCTTGGTCAAGGCGTGGCGTATTTCGGATACCGCGCGATTTTTGTTATCGGTGAGCGCATCCACAAAAATGGCCGCTCCTCCCGGGCCGTAGCCCTCATAGGTCGCCTCTTCGTAGTTCACCCCCTCCAATTCGCCGGTGCCTTTTTTTATGGCGCGCTCCCAGTTGTCCTTGGGCATGTTTTCACCTTTGGCGGCCATGACCGCCGATCGCAGGCGCGGGTTGGCGTCGATGTCGCCCCCGCCGATACGCGCGGCCGTGATAATCTCTTTGATCAGTTTGGTGAAAATTTTACCGCGCTTGGCGTCTTGGGCCCCTTTGCGGTGTTTGATGTTGGCCCACTTGCTATGACCTGCCATGGTGCTACCTCCTTGGTGACGGCTTTGCAAAAAGCCCAACATCCGATGTGTGCGTCACCTTGACAGCTCCCGGCGTCCAGGCTGAACGCCCCTCAACCGTAGGTTTCACACTTCGATCTTGAACTTTTTCCAAAGCCTTCCAAATATTTATCGTATCAATTAATACCGTAATCCGCTAATACCGTAATCCGCCACCCCATTATGCCGCTTTGCGGCCCAGGCCGATGACAAAAATCTCCTTGCTGCCCTTTCGGCTGCTCTGGGGTTTAAATATCTGCATTTTATTGAAATTATTTTTTACAGCATCGCAAAATGCTTTAAAATCCTCCCCTTGAAAGATTTTACACACAAAATGACCGCCGGGCCGCAGCACCTTTTGCGCCACTGCCAGCGCTGTTTCACACAACACAAACGAACGCACCGAATCCGCATGTTTGTTCCCTGTGGTGGCCGGCGCCATATCGCTGAGCACCACGCTAAAGCCATGGTCCAATGCCGGATGGGCCTGCTGAAACAGCACATCAATATCCCCGGTGACCACCTGCACATGGGCCGGCAGCCGAAGGGTCACCGGCGTTAGATCCACCCCCACCACCTTGCCTTTGTCCCCACACTGTTCGGCGGCAAACTGGAGCCAGGAGCCCGGTGCGCATCCCAAGTCCAGGACATGGTCCCGCTTTTTGATGAGTCGGTGCTTTTTCTGGATTTCAGCCAGCTTGTATACCGAACGGGCGGCATAGTTCTCTTTTTTGGCGCGGCGGGTATAGTGGTCCTGCCACTTGTTTTTCGAGGGCTTCATAGCGCTAAGCCACCTGTAAAGTCAATTTTTTTAAAACAAGGTCTCCATGGCCGTTTCCACGTCGGCCACCCCCACCAGCTCGAGACCCTCGGGCGCCGAGATCCGCTTCAGGTTTCCCGCCGGCGCCAGGCAGCGATGAAAGCCCATCTTCTGCGCCTCGACCAAACGGGTCTCCACGTTGCCTATGGCGCGCACCTCGCCGGCCAGACCGACTTCACCCATCACCAAGGTATGGTCGGCCACCGGTTTGTCGAGAAAACTGGATGCGATGGATGCCAGCACACCCAAATCAACCGCCGGCTCAATGATTTTGACGCCCCCCGCCACATTCATGAAGATATCGTGACCATGCAAATGCATGCCCAGTTTTTTTTCCATCACCGCCATCAGCAACGCCACCCTGTTTGCATCCAACCCCAGCACCGTGCGCCGGGGCGTACCCAGTTGGGTGCTGGAAGCCAGGGCCTGCAGCTCCACCAGGATGGGGCGGGTTCCCTCCATGCTGGCTGTCACAACCGATCCGGCCGCGTTTTCCGGCCGCTCCGATAGAAAGACCGCCGAAGGATTGGGCACTTCGTCCAGCCCGCCGGCCTTCATCTCAAATACGCCGATCTCATTGGTGGAGCCGAAACGATTTTTAACCGTCCTTAGAATGCGAAATACATGGTTGCGGTCGCCCTCAAAGTAGAGCACCGTATCCACCATATGTTCCAGTAACTTTGGGCCTGCAATGGCCCCCTCTTTGGTCACATGGCCCACCAGCAAAGTGGGGATGTCGCTCTTTTTGGCATTGAGCATCAGCCGCATGGCGGACTCGCGCACCTGGCTCACGCTTCCCGGTGCCGAGGTCAGATCCGCGCTGTACATGGTCTGGATGGAGTCGATCACCAGCACATCGGGGGTGTATTTTTCCACCATCGCCAAAATGGCATCCAGATCGATTTCGGAGACCACCAGCAACTGCGACGCCGTGGCCGACAACCGTTGACTGCGCAAACGCAATTGTTGGACGGACTCTTCGCCCGAAACATAGAGGACCTTGCGCCCCTGGGCGGCCATGCCGTGCAGGGCCTGAAGCATGATGGTCGATTTTCCGATGCCCGGATCACCGCCGATGAGCACCAGACTGCCGGCCACCAGGCCTCCTCCCAGCACACGGTCCAACTCGTCGATGCGCGTGGAGATGCGCTCTTGATCCACAAGATCGACCTGGTCAATGGGCACCGGTTCCGGCGCAACCCCACGAATGCCCCGCAAAGGGCCGGATTTCTCTGGCGATAGAGACCGCTCCTCGACAAAACTGTCCCACTGCCCGCACTCCGGACAGCGCCCCAACCATTGGGGGGATTGATATCCGCACCCTTGGCAACTGTACACCGATTTGTTCGATTTCTTTGCCATGCCGGGCAGTTACTCCAATCTTCGCTTAAATTTCGAGGCATTACCGATTGACATCCCGCACCATAGCATGTCATTGTGCCCCTATCAAGCAACCCAGGCAACCTACCAGACAGCGGACAACCATGAGAAAAAAAACAAAACAGATACTCAAATATCTAATTTTATCCGCCTCTATCCTCTCGATGTTGGGGATGATGACAACACCGGCAGCCGCCCGGAACGAAAACAAAGCCCTTTTCGAAAAGCTT
>JASFKE010000010.1:0-17376 GCA_050118795.1 Desulfobacteraceae bacterium
GGTCTGCGCGAAGAGATGGCCCGTCGCAATCTGAACGGGCAGTATGAATTCAGCACGTCAGATCCCATCGATCAGCACTACTTGGATCTGTTGTTCGGCCAAAAGAGGTGAAATTAAGAGACACGTACGGCAGATTGCCTTTGAGATGGGAGAAGTGCCACCGCGAGCTACTTTTTTGATAAAAATAACCATCGAAGGCCAACCACTGAGGCCATCTTACGGCTTATGCCCATTGTGTTGAAGCTGGGTGGCACTCATTTTAATATAGGCTTTAAGATAATGTTTTTGGAGTGCGTCATCGGTCGTAGCGGTATTGTAATACAGCTTCCTCCCTTTAGCCTTGCCAGAAACATTATCTTAAAGCCTATAGATTCAGCGCAACATACCACCGCTCTATGATATAGGTTTAAGCATTATTCTTTCAATGTCTATGCAAGATGCGCGAAAGTCGTATCTATGCCGGGTAATGATTGCCATGCTCCCAAAGGCTCATAAGGGGGAGCCGCCGGCTCCCTGCCTCAGGGCATCACCATTGCCCCTACTCGACAATTTCAAGAACCACCCGTTTCTTTATTTTGGCGGAAACGGCACTGAGGATGGTGCGCATGGCTTGGGCATTTCGCCCTTGCTTGCCAATGATTTTCCCCAAATCACTCTTTGAAACTTTCAGCTCTAAAACCGTAGTTTGATTGCCTTCAATTTCTGAAACTTCAACTTTTTCAGGATTGTCGACTAGCGCCTGAGCTATGTAATGGACCAACTCCTTCATAACCATATCCAGCTTCCCTTTATTAAAGTACGCAAATCAGGATTTCGATATTCCAATCAAATTCCCAACTAAACACCAGGATCTCCATATATACAAAATTTGATATATTTTCTTTCTGCTTCTATGTAATCGTTCTCTGCATAGTATTCCGTATTTTCAGAACACCTGAAATCATTGCGGCATTTTTCGACCAATAGTTCGATACCGCGAATATCGCTTGTGCGATTTGTCATGCGACCTCCTAAATAAGGGTGTCATGGGAATGTGGCTTGAATATTCAAAACGAAAACCAACGCCCTTGCAAAAACAGAATACGTCGTCCCATATCCAGAGATCTATATCATTGGGAATATCAATTCGAAACACAACACAAGACAAGACAAAACAACTATACAGCGACATCCGTGGGGTAGAGTATGGGGCCGTTTGTATCTCTTATACTTATACCCGCAAAGAGCAACGGAAACAATACCCAAAAGTGGCTATTTTGATATCGTGGCTATTTTGATACCGGTAGGTTTTTTTTATTCATCCTCATACTGCGGTGCCCGTTTTTCGAAAAAAGCGGTCACCGCCTCTTCCAGGTCCCTGGATAATAACATGCCGGCATTTCGCATGGCGACATAATTGAGCCCTTCGGCCACGGTGTGGTCACGACTGTAGTTCATGGTCTCTTTGATGCCGCGAATGGTTAAGGGCGACTTTTCCGATAAATCGTTGGCCAGCGCCGAAACCCCCTCCTCCAATGCCCGCTTGCTTTCAAACAATCCATTGACGAATCCCATGGACTTGGCCTCTTCGCCTTTAAATATACGGCCGGTAAAGGCAAGCTCTCTGGCGATCCCCTCACCCACGATGGGTGAAAGTCTTTGGAGGGTCCCGACATCCGCCACAATGGCCATATCCACCTCTTTAATAGAGAAACGAGCGGCGCCTGTGGCGTAGCGCATGTCGCAAGCCGAGATGATATCCACTCCGGCGCCCATGCACAAACCGTGTATTGCGGCCAAAACCGGTTTACGGCAGTTTTCTATAGCGTTGACGGAGTCTTGAAGTTCCGTGATAAAGTGTCTGACCCTTTCCTGCCGGTGACCTTGGGACAACTGTTTGAGCTCTTGTTGCAGTGACACCAAAAAGTTCAAATCGATTCCGGTGGAAAAGTGGTTACCGACGCCACCCAACACCACCGCCCTCACCGCGGAAGTTGAATCCAACTCATCAAAAGCGCACCTCAAATCCCTCCACATTGTCCCATCGAGGCTGTTGGCTTTGTCCGGTCGATTCAATTGGATGTGCGCGACACCGCCCTCCAAGGTTGCCTTCAGGGTATGATAGTTGAACATTTGCCGACTCCTTTGTAAACTTTCCAGACCTGGGTTTGCTACCAAGGGGGGTTATCCCCGGGTTCTGCTTTCGGTATTAACCCCGAGTTTTTCCAATACCGCACTGTGCTCGCCCTGCATGACCTTTAACAACTCCTGTCGCGCCAGACCGGCTTCCACCCCCTTGGAAATCATTATATCAATCAGCTTTCCAAATAACTTTCGCCTTTTAAGGCCGGCATCGGATACATCACGCCGGTCACTGAAACAGTCCATGAGGGTCGAGCCGCAGACGCAGTTTCGAAAAAGCTCGACAATGGGTTTGTCGTCATCATCATACCCTTTTTTTAAACCGCTCTGGCCGGAAACATCCTGCGTCTTTTCAACATACTCTTTGACGGAAGCATACTCCTGCCCGCACATTGCGCAACGCTTTGGAAAAGAGGCGTCCGACAACGCTTTCAAATTCTTAAAAAGCTCAGAGCTGTGTTTCACATCTGGTCCCATGCACCATCTCCAATTTAATTTTTTCTGACATTGCCCATACTGGCCTTTGCCTAGCCGCCATCAGGCCTGTTTTCGTGATTCATGATTCAATTGATAAACAAACACCAGCACCTCAGCCACAGCCTGGTAAAGCTCTGCCGGAATCTGTGTATCCACATCAAGGGCCTCGAGAAGTTGCACCAGGTTTTGATCTTCCACAAGCGGCACCTGGTGCGTATTGGCCAAAGCCACGATTTTTTCGGCAATTTTTCCGCGGCCTTTGGCCACCACGCGCGGGGCACTCTCTTTGCCGTGTTCATAACGCAGGGCGGCTGCTTTTTTGGTTTTTTTTTCAATCATACCTTTAAATTGATCCTTGCGGTATCCTCCCCGCCTGTATCGGCTTTATTGAATCGAGCGATCTTTTCTTGGGATATGGCAACATTGATCTGGATTGTATCAAACCGGCCGGCCAGAGAGCTCTTCACCTTTTGGATATGCTGCTCCATCAACTTTTGTACCCTTGGGCTCTCGACATAGAACCCCATCACCAATTGCCTTGCCATCATGGCCAAATCAACCCTCACCGCACCCAATGCATCCATGTCAAGCAGCAGCGCCACGCGGTGCTGTTCATGCTCTGAATCTCGCCCCTTGTTTTTTGGATAATAGACTTTTAGCTGCACCGGCCTTTTTTGATCCTGAAATTCCATTGAATGGACAAGGGCCTGATGGGGTTCACCGTCGCGCCAATTTGCCACGGCCCTGTCTTGCTGCTGCTCAATGTGTCCCAAAAGTTGATCCACACACTGACGCAAAAATCGAACCTCGTTTGAATCAAACTTATCAGCAGCCGGGTCCTGCCCCCCCATTTGGAGAAAATAGTGTTTGAGTTGGATCAACTGGGATTTGGTATTGCGGGTTATAATAATCCGGGCAGGCTGAACCTGTTGGTTTTTATCACTGCTGACACGGGTGTTCTTCGATATTTCCGACGCCGCGTCGGCCAATTGTTTTTCAAATAGGAGACCGCGATGGTCTACGGCATTTTTCACCCAATTGGAGATCTGCTGAGTAGTTCGCCCCATTGGAATCGTATCGAAAACGGTCTTGATATTTGCCAAAGCGTCCTGGATGTTGGTTGGCATGGCCTTGCCGCTTTTCATTCCGTGGCTCTCTCCCACCATCCGACTGACAATATCGATGAATCGCCCCTGGTCCTTCAGGCTGATTGCCCGCGAAAAATCAGTATGCGGCAACCTGCGAACTGTTTGAGGACCACTTTGAGTAGATATCGCTCTAAGGTGAAGAAGCGCCCCGGAGTCCACCACCTGGAGCTGAAGGTTTTGACCGGTTTTCACTGGAAAGTCGATTTGGGCAAAGGCACGCTTGCCGCCAAGGTCCAACAATACCCGACCATCGCTTGCAATCTTCAATACCCTGCCTGTCAATTGATCGCCGGGTTTCAACGCGATCATCGAACTGCCGGTACCTTCTTTATGTGGAGCCAATACAGCTTTTATGATTGCGGTGATGTCCATGGCGTCCATCTTTTTGTTTTTATATCACAATTATACTTTTTGTCATCTTTTTTTATGCAACCATAGGGCTGGGGGGATTTGCGCCACCTGGATCTGTGTGGTAGGTATGGCAGACAATAGAGACCTTGACAACCCCATAAGAGGAGATCCCGATGTCTCGACGCCGCAAAGGCCATTTTCGCGATAAACATCCTGCTGACATCTCCATTGACCCTGCTGTTGCAGCGGCCGTATCCTCGAACTTGGACCACCACAAGATAACCTGTATAGCGGCATTTGAAATTGCAGACAAATTATCGGTGGCGCCGATGACGGTGGGTACGGCCATCGACTTGCAGCAAGGCCGCATCGTTGGATGTCAGTTGGGATTGTTCGGTTACGGCGAACGTAAAAAACTATTGGATCATCCACACGATATCGATAAGAGCGTTCAAGGGATCATCCAAGCCTCATTGACACAAGAGCGCTTGACTTGCGAAAAAGCGTGGCGGATTGCCGACTCCCAATCGCTCCCACGGTTGGAAATCGCCCGGTTATGCCAATCGATGGGAGTTCGAATCTGCCAATGCCAGCTTGGCGCATTTAAATAAACACCATCTGGATCGACTATTTTGTCGATGGCCCGAAAAAATATTGCATTTATCACTTGAAACCCATAGAGTAATCCGACGCTGGGGGTGCGATTTCGCTGAGAAAAACCCTTAGAACCTGATCCGGATAATACCGGCGAAGGGAAGCGGTCCGGCCTATTTGGCAATACCCGACCCAGGTATTGCCAAGAGCGACAATTCAGGGCTTGCCGTATTCGTTTCGCCGAATACGGTTTTTTTATCGGCCATCGCTTCGATCTGCTGCTGCGAATCATTGAGCACTGCCAGCAAATTACGGTTCAGAAAACAGTGATCAATACCGGTCAAATGGAGGAGTTCAATGTCCTATTATACACAGATGGAAGCTGCCCGCAAAGGCATCATCACCCCCCAAATGGAGCATGTCCTTGAGGATGAACCCATATCCCGTGAAACACTTGTGGAACGGGTCGCCTCGGGACAGATTGCCATACCCGCCAATAAACGCCACACCCGCTTGCGCGGCGGTGGTATTGGAAAAGGCTTGCGCACCAAAATCAATGTCAATCTGGGGGTGTCGCAAGATTGCTGCAACCTTGATATGGAGATGAAAAAAGTCCAGGATGCCGTGGAGATGAAAGCGGACGCCATCATGGATTTGAGCACCTTTGGCGATACCCGCAGTTTTCGCAAAAAAGTAGTGGAGATGACGCCGGTCATGATCGGAACGGTTCCGGTTTATGACGCCCTGGCCAGCAGCAAATGCGCTTTGCCGGATATGACGGTGGATCAACTCTTCGACACGGTCATATCCCATGCCCAGGACGGCGTGGACTTTATGACCATTCATGCCGGCCTGACCCAAACGGCCATAGAGCGAATCCACAAAAATCCCAGGCTGACCCAGGTTGTCAGCCGTGGCGGCTCCATTGTCTTGGAATGGATGGACGCCAATGGAAAGGAAAATCCGTTTTACGAGCATTACGACCGCTTGCTGGAAATATGCCGCGAGTACGACATCACCTTGAGTCTGGGGGATGGATTGCGGCCCGGATCTTTAAAGGACGCTACGGATGCCCCCCAAATCCAGGAATTGATTTTTCTGGGCGAATTGACCCAAGCTGCTTGGGAAAGGGACGTCCAGGTGATGATCGAGGGACCGGGGCACGTTCCACTCAATGAAGTCATCGCCAATATGCAAATTCAAAAGAAACTTTGTCACGGTGCGCCTTTCTATGTTCTCGGGCCTGTGGTCACGGACATTGCACCGGGCTATGACCACATCACCTCCGCCATCGGAGGCGCGTTGGCGGCAAGCAATGGGGCCGATTTTCTCTGCTATGTTACACCCGCGGAGCACTTGCGACTTCCGGATAATAACGACGTCAAAGAAGGTATCGTCGCTGCCCGTATCGCGGCGCACGCTGCTGACATTGCCAAAGGTCTGCCCGGTGCCGTCGAATGGGATCATCAAATGAGCCGCGCCAGAAAGGATCTTAATTGGAAACGCATGATGGAGCTGGCCATCGATCCGGAAAAAGCGAACGCTTATCGCGACTCTTCACAGCCATATGATGAACAAGTATGCACCATGTGCGGCGATATGTGCGCGGTCAAACGCAGCCATAAAGTCTTCAATAAATAGGAACTGCCCATGGAAGACAATTCTCATAATGCCGGCATCTACGTTCACATACCGTTTTGTGAACGCAAATGCCGCTATTGCGACTTCTACTCTGTGACGGACACCCGGAAAATTCCGAGTTTTCTAGACGCATTGAAAAAGGAGATGCAGCTGTCCAGTGCTCCTGATTTGAAATCAGACACACTTTATATCGGTGGGGGGACCCCCTCCCTGCTGCCCCCTAAACAGATGGGTAAAATTGTGGATTGGGCGGCCATCTGTTTTAACTTAGGGGCCTCTTCGGAAATGACCCTTGAAATCAATCCTGCAACCGCGAGCAAGCGTGACCTGCAAGATTATGCCGCCTTCGGTTTCAACCGAATCAATATTGGCGTTCAATCCTTTAATGATCGAAACCTGGCCTTTTTAAACCGCAAACACAGTTCACAGCAGGCCCTGGCCGCTGTTGAGGCGGCCAAAGAGGCCGGTTTTAACAACATCGGCATTGATTTAATCTATGGTTTGCCGGATCAAACCGTGGCTTCCTGGAAAAAGGATTTGATGCAGGCCATTCGACTCTCGCCCAAACATCTTTCGTGTTACATGTTGACCTATGAACCCCATACGCCACTATACGAAGATGTGGATGCCGGCAGCGTGATTCCCCTTTCAGACCTCCATACAGCCGAAATGTTCCGTATGACCCACAACTTTCTGGGTGCTGCCGGATATGAGCACTATGAGATCTCCAACTTTGCCAGGGGGGCTCGATGGCGCTCCGCTCATAATCAAAAGTACTGGAATTTTGCCCCCTATATCGGCTTGGGACCTGACGCGCACAGTTTTAAAAATCCAATGCGCTGGTGGAACCATCGTTCATTGGATCACTACATTGAGGACACACTTCAAGGAATTGCACCGCGATCGGAACAAGAAGAACTCACAGATGAGCAACAGATGATCGAAGCGCTGTATCTGGGACTCAGGCAATCAGACGGCATCAAACTCGAAGCTTTTCAGCAGAAATTTCACATGGACTTCAGTCTCTATTTCCACAAGGCTCTGGATCGTTTTGAAGCCGAAAATTGGATCGGCATGGATGCACACCACTGCCGTTTAACGCTGGAAGGCATGTTGTTTTTGGACCGGATCGTGGATGAACTGGTTGAATTGATTCATTAGAGTTTCTCTTCCAATGTGTTGCCCTGATTGAGCGATCAACCTGTACTGGCGCATATTGCCGGAAATTAGAGATTTAAACGCTTTTGTTTACCATCAAATAGGGCGCTGAGATACCGGAACAACATCCTGCCGGATCTTTTGGAGGCTTTCTGGGAATGCTTTTCACGAGTATTTTTCACCAGTAAATTCAACTCATCCGGATCGATGTCGGGAAAGGTCTCGATCAACCAGTCCAAACGTGTTTCGTCTCCGTCAACGAGTTCGTCTCGCCATCGCTCAACCAGTTTAAACCTTCGTTTTTTTTCGGTCTCAGCTGAGGTTATCTTTTTGATCGCCCCTTGAACCATTGCCGAATCGATATCGCGCATGAGTCGTCCGATGTATTGGAGCTGCCGCCGACGTGCTTCATGGCTTTTAATTTGCCTTGCCATGGCCACGGCCTCAAACAGCTGTTGGGGTAACTCAACGGCGGCAAATTGAGCATCGCTGAGATGGACCAGCTGCTCCCCCAGCTTTTGCAGCGCCTGGGCCGCTCTCTTTTTCTTTGTCCGACTCGTTCTCTCCATCTTTATAATTCAGCGCCCTTACATCAAATCTGCCACCAAAAAGGGGATACACCTGATCCCAACGCTGTTTTTTCGTATCCAGATGCGTACGATGGGAATCACCTCCTCATCAATGGTACCCATATGGGGCAGCTCCTCCACGAAAGCGATATCGTCCATCTGAAATTCGAAATATTGGTTGCTGCCGCTGTACGGATCTGAGATCAACACCACCTTAAAAGCGTCGTAGGGGTGTTTTCGAGGTGACCCGGTAAATGCCACATAATTTATTTTAAGGCTCTTGAAATCTTTGGGCCGCTTGAACTTGGTAATCTGAAGGGGTTCATACTCTTTAATCGACAAAGATGTCGTCATTTTTGCCTCCCATAATCACAAGCCCCTATTTCGGCACAGCCTTTTTGGAGCAACCTGCTGTTTAAAAGTCTATTATTTTATGATCTCGGTGAGCAAAAAAGCTATTTTACATATACCTCGATTTTAGCTTTTTCCCGTAAGGAGTTGATGTAGGGCTCCGTCTGCTTCTGGACCTGCTCGTTAAATAAAAGAGATTTAATTTTCGGTTTAACGCTTTCATATGGGGCATTGCTGGCCTGTTGATGATCAACGACTTTTATCAAATGATATCCGAATTGGGTCTCGACAATATCGCTGACCTCATTGGGGGCCAGCTTGAAGGCGACCTCTTCGAAAGGCTTAACCATTCTGCCTTTGGTAAAGTATCCCAAGTCACCACCTTTTGCCTTGCTGGGTCCCTCGGAGTGCTCTTTTGCCAAAGCGCTGAACTCTTCGCCCGCCAATATTTTCTTTTGAATATCCTGCAGTTTTTTGCGCGCTTGGGCTTTTTTATCTTCAGAAGCGCCTTTTTCCACCTTCATTAAAATATGCTTTGCCCGAACCCTCTCTTCTTGTCGGAATTTATCGGTATTGGCATCGTAATATTTTTTTGCATCATCATCATTGATTTTAACATTGGGGACAATCTCTTTTTCGATAAGCTTGCTGATCGTTGCCTGTTGGCGGATTTGGCTTCTAAGTTCTTCTTCATCAAGCCCTGCACCCTTCAAACGTTCCTTAAACTGCGCTTCATCTTTAAACCGGCGCTTGATTTTTTGCATCTCTGCATCGATGGTTTTCGCTTCAATTTCAATGCCTTTTTTGGTGGCTTGTTGAAACAGCAACTCTTCTGAAACCATCTTTGTGATGACCTGACTTTTCAATTTTTCATTAACCTCGTCCGGCAATTGCCCGGGTTGTCCCCTCATAACCTGCTGTTTAAACATCTCCAATCGGCGTTCATAATCTTCATATGGAATCACTTTTCCATTAATATCTGCAAACTTTTGTGGCGCCGCGCTTTCAGCGGCCACTGCGATATACGGTAAAAAAACGGCCCCTAAAAAGGCCGCTGAAATAAAAAATTTTAATTTCCTTGTAAACGACATATGTTTTACTCTCCTTATCTGATAGATGCATTCAAAGTTTGGCAAGGTTACCGGCATCCATGGCCATTGTAAATAAAAATATCAATTTCCCTGTCAAAAGATGGTTCCCAAAACCATTGTTGCCTACCGCGTTTTTCATCCCATAAGATCGGGATACCCGCCGGCTTGCCAAACCCTACACCTTCTGATAGAAACGACGATATGCTTAATAATATCCAACATACCAAGCTGATTCTGGCATCGAAATCCCCGCGACGAAAATATTTGCTGGAGCAAGCCGGGATTGAATTCGACGTCATTCACAGCCATTTTGACGAAAGTTCCGTACCGTTGAGGAGACCGGAACGTTACGTACAAGATCTCTCACTGGCAAAGGCCCAAGAAGTGGCCCGTAAATATCCGGACCGCTGGATCATTGCGGCCGACACCATCGTCGTTATCGATGGCCAGATACTTGGAAAACCGAAAGGAAAACAGGCCGCCCGCAGGATGTTGTCCCAACTCAGCGGCCAAACCCATCAAGTCCTTACCGGCTATACCATTTGCAATGTTCATCTGGATAAAAACACCACGGATTCAATTTGTACCGATGTCACCTTCAAACAGCTCTCTGACAATGAGATCGAGTGGTACATTCACACAGATGAACCCTTTGATAAGGCCGGGGCCTACGCCATCCAAGGGCTTGGAACATTTTTGGTAAAAGCCGTCAATGGCTCTTATACCAATGTTGTGGGACTTCCGGTGTGCGAAGTCGTTGAGATTTTAATCCGGCAAGGCGTCCTGAAGATGGATCATACCGCAAAACATCGGACCGGAATCAATGATTAAGCAAGCCGATATTCATCACAATATATCCACTGTCCTGAAGCGAATCTCACAGGCGGCGTCGGCCGCCGGCCGCAGCCCGGATGAGGTGCGACTGGTGGCTGTCGGGAAAACCCAGAGCACAGAGAGCATCGGTCATGCCATTGCATCCGGCGCCCAAATCATAGGAGAAAATTATATCCAGGAGGCCCGGGAAAAATTCGACGCACTTTTCCGCTCAAATATTCAGTGGCATTTTATCGGTCGCTTGCAGAGCAATAAGGCCAAGTATGCTGTTCGCATGTTTGATTTAATTCACAGTGTGGGCACTTTGAAACTTGCGCGGGAGCTGGATAAACAAGCTCTTAAGGCTGGTAAAAAACAACACATTCTGGTGCAGGTGAATGTCAGTGGGGAGATTTCCAAATCCGGAATCGAGCTGCAAGGGGCCGCCAGACTCGTCCAGGATATTTTGCCCTTGGAGAACCTTCATCTCAGGGGGCTGATGACCATGCCGCCATTTTTTGATGCACCCGACAAAGCCCGACCTTATTTCTCGGCCCTTCGCAGATTGAGAGATCGGATGACAGATCAACTGGGTATCGCGTTGCCTGAGTTATCCATGGGCATGACCGGAGATTTTGAAGTGGCCATTGAAGAAGGCGCTACCCTGGTTCGAATTGGAACCGCCCTGTTTGGAGAGCGCCGATGAAGTTGCTCCTCCATGTCTGCTGTGCGCCGTGCAGTATTTATCCGGTGCGTGTATTACGTGAAGAAAAATACAATGTTATGGGTTTTTTTTACGGGAGCAACATCCACCCGTACACAGAGTGCCTGAAACGCCGCAAGACCCTGTTGGATTATGCCGATACAATCGACCTTAAATTGATTATATCCCAAGCCTATGATCTCGAGCCTTTTCTTCGTAACGTGGTTTATCGTGAAAAGGAGCGCTGCCGGTTTTGTTATCACGAGCGCCTGCGTTCCACCGCTTTAATGGCCAAGCGCGGAAAGTTCGATGCCTTTTCAACCACCTTGCTCTATAGCAAATTCCAACAACACGAAACCATTCGATCCATCGGCCATGCTGTAGGCCAAGATGTTGGAATATCATTTTTATATCAAGACTTTAGGGTTGGATGGAAAGAAGGTGTCGAGAGATCCAAGCAGTTGAAAATGTACCGCCAAAGCTATTGCGGTTGTATCTACAGTGAAAAAGAGAGATATTTTAATAAACGCTAAGCATCCGAATTGGCAGATCATAAATTATGTTTTCCCATTTTATCTATTTCATCATTGCATTGCTCGTTTTATCGCTCTATGAGCCGCCCGATGAGCTTCCCATTACCTTTTTTCAGGCCACGCTTTTCTTTGTAGCAACTGCACTCGCATATGCACTCTATACCTACACCCGATTCCAAAACTTGGGAAAAATGGCTCAATCGACCAACCGGGCAACATTGGACCATCGTTTCTCCCAGCTGAGCACACGTTGCGCCATTCTATCGCTGGTGGTCCTGGCCATCGATGTTTGGTGGCTCCATATTCCGGCATTTTTGGAATCCATCTCACTGTTTTCCGTATTACCAACCCTAAGCTCACTGTTACTTCTATTGCTTTTTGTTGGTTATCTCACGCTCATGTGGACCTTTTCTTATAAATGTCACAATGCCATTTATAGCACGCATATCTCTTTAAGGAGCTATGTCTATTCCAATATTGCGTTTAGCGTGCCGGTTTTGATTCCATGGGCCTTGCTCTTCGGTATCAACGATATCATTCGACTGCTTCCGTTTTCAGGTCCCAAAGATCTGCTGAACAGCCCCATCGGTCAGACGGTGTATTTTCTGGTATTTCTTATAATCGCAGCCATTTTCGCTCCCCTGTTCATTCAAAAATTCTGGCGCTGCCGCCCCCTTGAGCAAGGAGAGAAGCGGTCACGAATCGAGGCTTTATGCAGAAAATCCGGTGTCAGGTATGCAAATATTGTCTACTGGCCCATATTTGACGGGCGGATGATCACAGCCGGCGTGATGGGAATGGTGGCGCGTTTCCGTTACATCCTGGTGACTGAGGCCCTTTTTTCAATATTGACGCCTGAAGAGGTCGATCAGGTTATTGCCCATGAAATCGGGCATGTGAAACACAAACACCTGCTGTTGTATCTTCTTTTTTTCATCGGTTTTATGCTGATCTCCTACACCGTATATCCACTGTCGGAACTATTGCTTTTCTCAAAAGGGTCGCTTATCGGCGTCATAGAGGCACTGAAACTCGATCCATTCAAAGCACTCCACATATTTTACGGTGTCTGCCTTGTTATTTGTGTTATCATCTACTTTCGATTCATATTCGGATATTTCATACGCAATTTTGAGCGCCAGGCCGATCTTTATGTATTTCGCCTCTTTTCTACAGCCCGTCCCCTGATATCGACATTTCACAAAATAGCCGCCAATAGCGGTCAGCCGGCCGACAAACCCAATTGGCACCACTTTAGCATCCAGCAACGCATGGATTATTTATGGCGTTGTGAAAAATCGCCGCAATGGATATCGCGCCACACTAAAAAAGTAACCCAAAGCATCGCTGCATTTGTAGTCGCCTTTTTACTCCTTGGCGCGGCGGCATTTCAATTGAACCAGATGGTTTTCAATAAAGGCAGCCGAAATTTAAATGTCACGGTATTGGAAGCCTATCTGGACCAAAAAGTGGAAAAAACAAAGAGTGATGCCCTGCTCTATTGGATTATTGGAAATATCTATTTCGATCGCAGCGAGATTGAACGCGCTGCGTCCGCATATGAGGCGTCCCTTGATTTGAGCCCTGATAATCCCGACACCCTGAACAACCTGGCCTGGCTATTGGCGACCTCCGAAAAAAGTTCGGTACACGATCCCGAGCGATCCTTAACCCTGGCTCGAAAAGCCATCTCTTTGAAAAAAGCGCCTCACATCTGGGATACGCTTGCGCAGTGCCTGTTTGTCAATGGCTACCTTGAAGAGGCCATCGCCGCAGAGCAACGGGCCATTGAGATGGACCCGGAAGATTACCAACTCTACGAAGATCAACTCATAAAATTCAAGAACGCCAGAAATTAATTTATTTGATGCAGACTTTACGCACCTGGAGCAAATCGGTATGACCGGCTATAACCTTTTCAATGCCGTCCTGTTTCAGTGTGGTCATTCCATCCGCGATGGCCTGGTCGCGAATAACGCCCATCTCCGCTCGCAATTGAATTTGCTTTTTCATCGGATCGGTCCCGATCAGCAATTCGTGGAGCCCCATTCTGCCGCGATAGCCTGTGCCGTGGCACAGATCGCAACCGGTGGGCCGGTATAGGGTCAACTCTTCAGAATATTTTGGATTTTCATTTTTTTCATAATCCTCTTCACCATATTCTCGAACCAGTTCGGAGTACTCCTCTTTTGTTGGCGTGTATGCCTTCTTGCAGTCAGGGCAAAGTGTGCGCACCAACCGCTGGGCCAGGATGCATAAAATGGCGTCGGCAAAGTTAAAGGGGTCCATGCCCATGTCGAGCAGACGTGTGATACTTTCCGGGGCGCTGTTCGTATGTAAGGTAGAAAATACAAGATGGCCCGTAAGCGAGGCCTCGATGCCGATGTGGGTCGTCTCCTTGTCGCGCATTTCACCAACCATAATGACATCAGGGTCCGCCCGTAAGAAGGAACGCATGGCCGCAGCGAAGCTGAAACCGATCTTCGATTTCACTTGAACCTGTCGCAGACCTTTTTGTGTGATTTCCACAGGATCTTCAGCCGTCCAAATTTTGGTTTCCGTCTTGTTGATATATGCCAGGGCCGAGTGCAAGGTGGTGGTTTTACCGGAACCTGTGGGGCCGCAGACGAGAATGAGCCCATATGGATTGACCACGGCTTTGATGAAATTTTCGTAGTTGCTCTCGGAAAACCCCATTTTGCCTAAAGGCAGCGGCTCACCGGCCGCCAAGATACGCATGACCACATCTTCCAATCCGCCTTGGGTGGGGATTGTGGCGACCCGCAGTTCAATATCTTTTCCACCATACTTTTTAAACTTGATTTTACCGTCCTGTGGCAATCGTCTTTCTGCAATATCCAGGTCCGACATGATCTTGATTCTGGAGACCACCGCATTGCGATATGCAAAAGGAATGGTCTGGTAAACCGTACAGGAGCCGTCGACCCTGATACGCACCATGGTGTTTTTTTTACCGGCATAGGGCTCGATGTGAATATCCGAAGCCCCACGAGCATAGGCATCAAGTATAATCTTGTTAACCAGCTGTACTACGGCGCTGTCTTCTTCACCGACTGAAGACTCAGCCTCATCAATCTCATCGGTTTCATCTTGGAGCTGAGACAGAATATCATCAATCTCAGCCATCTCTTTCTCGTCTTGGGTAAACAGCTTTATAAAATCGAGGATGTCCTGTTTGATGGCGACAACGAATTTGAGCTGCCGGCCCGGAAAAAGTGATTTAATCTCATCGATGCGTTTCAGGTCGTGGGGGTCATCGATGGCAACAACCGGGTGTTTATCCTCACTCCTTATCGGCACCCAAACATTGTTGCGCATAAATGGCACTTTAAGTCCCGATAACAGCTCGCCGGGTATGGGTTGGGTTGCGTTGAAGGAGATAAAGGGTATTTTGTAATATCGTGACAGGGATTCGCCGAGCTCGGTTTTGGGAATTTTGTACTCTTTTAACAATGTGGTTTCGATAGTGTCTTTTCTCTGCTGCGAATCGGATACGGCTTTTGTCAGCTCTTTCTGGGTTAAGAGATGGTTTTCCAACAGGTAGTCGAATTTGCTGATACGACTGCTGCGCGCGGCAATTCGCTTTTGATTATACAGCGCGATGCCAATGATTTTGGAAAGATCGGCGACCGTTTTCTCATCTTCCTGGGTAAAACTGCCCCCATCTTTGAGGTTAATCAGCTGTAAGGCGCCCATCAGATATTTCTGGAAAATAATTGGATAGACCAGGACTTGCTTGGTTCGATATCCGGTCTTTTGGTCCCAACTCTTGTCAAATTGAAGCTCATCATCGATACCGGAAAGCTCTTTTTGATCATATACATTTGATATGTTGAGTAAATTATGCGTAAGAGCGGAATATCCGGCAAGTGAACTTTTACTCACCGGCAACCGGATCTCAGCGATCTCGTCACCGGATTTGAATCGTGATACCAGCTCTCGTTTCACACCATCGACAACATAAACGGTCAACCGCTCGGCACAAAACAGAGACAAAATATCGTCTTTCAGGTCGATAAGAATCTCGTCCAGATCCCGCGCAGCGTTAATTTTATTCCCGATCTCTTGAAGCATGGCCCGATACTCAACCTCTGTTTTTAGATTGACGACCCCATTCCCATTATCGGGCTCTGCGTTCGGCTGGTAAGCTTTCAGCATGATATCCTGCCTAATCAAATATCTTTATTCTTTGAAGCCATGCACAATCAAAATTTTCATTCGGTTTTAAAATAGTGCATCACTTTCTTTACCCCCCCCCCAATAAGAAGGAGACCGATCACGTAAAAGCAGATCCGAATAAAGCCGACGGTGGTGGCGGAGTAGCCCAATTCAACCAATTTGGGCATCACCTGGGGTATTCTGAAAAAAACCGCGATACCCATTGATATCAAGGCAGCGGCCCAGATCAACTGCACTTTATCCTTTGGCTGACCAGGTGATTCCATGTTGCGCGCTCTTGTCCGATTTTATTTTCAACCAATTTTCAGTTAAAAACCAACATACCCGACTTATGGAGCAACTGTCAATGGGAGGCCGGTGATTTTATCAACAGGTACAAGAGCTTAGGCCTCTGTGCGATTTCGATCCCATAACCGTTCAGTACACTGCTTCCAGATGTAGTATCGGTGTTTCAACCAATAAGTTGAGCCCCAATACCGGCGCCACCCCATATTGTTGAAAACTGCAAAAAGCTGGATCACATTGCGTGGAGTTGTGAGCCGTTGATGACGGATATATTATTTTTTTTCATCACATCAATTGCGGCCGTAACGTTATCAAACCGGAAAATCATCACGGCATCTTCTCGGGTGTGCCGCACATAGGCATACATGTACTCGACGTTGATATCCGAAGCCCGAAGCGTCTCTAATATATGATGCAAGCCGCCGGGCGTATCTTTGACCAGGGCCGCAACCACCTGTGTACTGCCAACCGTAAAGCCGTTTTCCTTTAAAACGGATATGGCTCGACGGTTATCATCCACGATCAAACGCAATACCCCAAAATCTGAGGTGTCCGCCAATGCCAACGCACGGATATTGACGTTTGCTTCAGCCAATATGCCGGTCACTTCGGACAACCGACCCGTTTTATTTTCCAAGAAAACGGATATTTGCTCAACTTGCATGGGCCCCTCCTCACATCGGTTATACGTTAAATATGACGATTGTCGATAACCCTGACGGCCTTGCCTTCACTTCTGGCAATGCTTTTGGGTTCAACCAGTTTTACCGAGGCCGAAACCCCAAGCAACTCTTTAATATTCTTGGCGATTTTCTTTTCTGTAACCTGAAGCTGCTTCACCTCGTCCGAGAACATCTCTTCACCCACCTCCACCATCACGGTGAGAATGTCCAATGAGCCCTTGCGATCCACCACCAGTTGATAGTGCGGGGTTAGACCGCCACTTTGCATCAGTACCGTTTCAATCTGTGAAGGAAAGACATTAACCCCTCGAATAATCAACATGTCATCGCTGCGACCGGTCACACGATCCATACGCAGGTGGGTACGCCCGCAAATGCACGGCTCCGGATTAAGACAGGTGATGTCTCTCGTGCGATACCGTATCATGGGAAAAGCCTCTTTGGTAATCGTTGTGAATACCAATTCACCGGTTTCACCATAGGGCAGTGGTTCCAAAGTTTTCGGGTCGATTATTTCGGGGATAAAGTGATCTTCGAATATGTGGAGGCCCTTTTTTGCTTCGTGACACTCTATTGCCACACCAGGCCCCATAATTTCGCTTAAGCCGTAGATATCCACAGCAACCAGGTCGAGTTTTCGCTCCATCTCCCGGCGCAT
>JASFKE010000011.1:0-16973 GCA_050118795.1 Desulfobacteraceae bacterium
AGTATCGCTTATGCCGCCCGTTCCTATTTCGCCAGACGTATGCGGCTCTTTAAAAACAATGTAGACACCTTTATCTGCCTTACTCAATTTGCCAAACAACGCCTCGTCAGGGCCGGTTTCGATGCCGGCCGCATCGCCGTGCTCCCCAACATGGTTGATTTAGACTGCCGTGTGGTTGACCCGGCCCAAGGCGGCTATGTGGCCTTTGCCGGCCGCCTGGACGGCAATAAAGGCATCCCTACCTTGCTGGCCGCCGGGGGGCTGATGCAAAAGCCGGTACCCGTGCATATAGCCGGCGATGGCCCCGTGCGCCAACAGCTTGAATTCGGAGCTCCGCCAAACGCGCGTTTTATCGGGCAGCTCGGCGGCGCCGAAATGGATGCATTTTACACCCAAGCCCGCATTGTGGTTGTGCCCAGCGAGTGCTTTGAGATGTGCCCGCTCGTGATTTTGGAAGCCATGAGCCATGGCTTGCCGGTGATCGCCTCGCGCATTGGCGGTATTCCGGAACTGGTGGACGACGGCGAGACAGGCCTGCTGTTCGAACCGGGCGATGCTGAATCTTTATCCGATAAAATCAATATATTGTGGAATAATCCCGATCTTTGCCGCCAAATGGGGGCTGCAGGACGCCGCAAAGCCGAGCGCCAGTATGGTGCGGATAGCTACTATCGCCGACTGGCCACCATCTATGACCGGGCCATCGGGCGCCGGACGTTTTGCGCGCCACCGATACCATCAAAGGCTTAATCATAAAAAATGGCCAAAGAGTTCTCATCATGACGCTTTTCCCCCTTGCGCCTGTCCCTGAGACAGCTACGGACAAGGTGAAATGGCCGCCCAAGGCCGATCTTTTCGGCGTTGGCGTAACGCCCACCACTTATACCGAAGCCGCGCATCTGATCGTAGATGCAGCCCGGCAGAGACAAGCTGCCCTGGTATCATGCTACTCCACCCATTCTCTGGTGGAGGCGTCTCGTAAACCAGACCTGAGCCAAGCGGCCGCCAGCTTCGACATGATCACCCCCGATGGCCAGCCTGTTCGTTGGGCCTTGAACCTTTTGCACCAAACCGGTCTGAACGACCGCGTCTATGGCCCCGAACTCACTTTGAGGGTGTGCGGCCTTGCAGCCTCGTACGGGGTGGGCGTCTACTTTTACGGCAGCAGCGCAGAGGTTATTACGGCACTAAAAACCAATCTGATAAACCGTTTTCCCGACCTGAACATCGCCGGATCCGAAGCACCGCCGTTCCGGCCGTTGACTTCAGCTGAAAACGCGGCAACCGTGGCCCGAATCAATGGCAGCGGCGCCGGTATCGTCTTTATTGGTTTGGGATGCCCCAAACAGGATTTTTTCGCCTACGAACATCGCCACAGCATCAAGGCGGTGCAAGTCTGCGTGGGGGCGGCCTTCGATTTCCACGCCGGAACCCAAAAAATGGCCCCTGGGTGGATGCAAAAACGCGGGCTGGAGTGGCTCTTTCGCTTCTGCCAGGAACCGCGACGCCTTTGGCGGCGTTACGTGGTCACCAACAGCATTTACCTGCTGCTGTTGGCCAAGGCGCGGCTCTTGATGCGTTAGTTTTTTTTATAGGGGTAAAGATATGAACAGAGCAAAATTGTTGAACGCAAAATTGTGTATCATCGCAAATGGTTGTCACGAAAATCATATGGATGCGGAGTTATTAAAAAATTATTTGACCAATGAATTTATTACGACTCATTCCGAGCATCATAAGAAAAGCTTAAAGCATGATAACAAGCGTTTTTATGCAACTATGGGGTTGAGTTAGATTCATATGCCCCTTTGTCAATCACCTTGTTTACCCTGTTTTTCTCATCAAGATCCAAAGCGCCTGCGCCATACGTATCTGTCCCTGAATTTATGGCGCTGCTTGCAGATTGCAGCCTGAAATCAGCGACGGCCGGATCTAACGATGGGTTAACAAACAAAGGATCACAACCCAATATATTGCCTGTTAACGAGGAGGCCTTCGCACCATCATGCATGGCATACGCATTGCTTTTTGGATCTGCTATATCATACGTTTGATTTTTGGCCCAAATTATGTTCCGGCAAATGTATCCATCTGACTGACCGACCAGTAGTCCAGTATTGTAACGGCTTTTTGCGAATTTCATATTGGTATTGCATACAGCAATATTGTTTGCGACAATGATATCACTTGCATTGGAAATACTAATTTCTCCCCGCCATGTTCTCGTATCATTACGCCTATTGTTGTGATAGCAAGTATTATTTCTCACAGTTATACTATTTGATTTAAAGATCTGTATGCCTGCCCCACCATTATTGAAGCAGAGGTTATTTTCAACAAGCGTTTGATTTCCATTGTAAGCGTTCAGTTTGGTGATTGAAGAATCATGATATGGTTGGGAGGCATGAAAATCATCAATTATAATTCCATTTCCATCGCTTCGGGCCGTTTTTGGCCCATTGTCATTATTATAACAAATGTTATTTCTTATAATGTTATGAAACCCCGGTTTCCTGTCGAAACTGAAAGCGCCATACAGTGATATCCCACTGCCCGCATGAGGCATTAACCACCCGTTACGTGCAAAAATATTTTTCTCTACAACAAGATAGTCGGAATCGTTGCTTCCAAAGCCAGATTCTCCACAGTCGTGCCCGTAATTATTGATAGCCAAGATGTGATGACGGCCTTGCATGGGGGCAATCCCTGAGCCGAACTTTGCGGATGCAACAAGCTCGAAACCATCGATAATAATATAATTTCCCCTGACTGTAAATGCATTGGAGCGGTTATTATGGACTTTGGCACCGTGCTTATTTATGCTCTTAAATGTAATCCATTGGTCGGCGGTGCCGGACCTGTCAATGGAAACCGCCTCATTATAGGATCCATCCGCAACCTTGATAATATCTCCGGGATTGGCAATGCCGGCGGCATGGTTGATACTGGAAAATGCCTCATCAAGGGTCAAACCTGATAATGAATCGTCTCCTGCAGGCGATACATAATAATCTATTGCCTGTGTATTGCTGACCATGAGCAACAGGAGACTTATGGCAGTTAAATATAGATTTTTCACCTAATTGTTCTCCCCTGAAACCTATCTATTCATATAAAGAAGTGCGCCTGATTGAATAGCAACCGATCCCCAAACCTCTTTTAAAATTGTTCATCATTGAACAGGAGGGAGGCGATCCGGAACCAGAACTATTTGTTCATTTTGTGAACGCCCTGAATTTGTCAGTTATTCACCAATGATTTTCACAAGCACCCGTTTGCGGCGTCGACCGTCAAACTCACCGTAAAAAATCCGCTCCCATGTTCCAAAATCCAGTTTACCATCGGTGACGGCCACCACAACCTCTCTTCCCATCACTTGGCGCTTCATGTGGGCATCGGCATTGTCTTCACCCACATTGTGCCGGTACTGAGACACCGGTTCGTGGGGTGCGATCCTTTCCAACCACTGCTCATAATCATAGTGCAGGCCAGATTCATCATCATTGATGAATACGGAAGCTGTTATGTGCATCGCATTTATGAGTATTAACCCCTCTTTAATACCGCTTTCACTCAGACAACTGTCAACTTCATGGGTGATATTGATAAATGCCCGCCTGGTGGGGACGTCGAACCATAGTTCTTTTCTGAATGATTTCATAGCTTTTTCCATATAAAAATGGCACCATGCCGTTAGACATGATGCCGTTTTGGGCATATCGTGAGTTAAGCTTTGCGGACATTTTTAGCTTCCGGGCCACGCGAGCTCTCTTCAACCTCAAAGACCACATTCTCTCCTTCATTCAGGCTTTTATATCCATCCATTGAAATAGAAGAGAAATGAACGAAGATGTCGCGGCCGCTCTCTTCATTAATGAAGCCGTAACCTTTCTTGTTGTTGAACCATTTCACTGTGCCATTAGCCAAAACTTTTTCCTCCTGTCCTTAATACGTTATTTCTGCACCGCAATAATAGCCTGAGGGTGATAGGCTTTCAATTTAGATGGGATGAGTATTTTGAAGAGAATTTGATACTTATCAGGCTATCACCCATGCAAACATAAATCAAAACAGATATAAAAGGTCAAGTAAAAATTATGGCAACGGCCAATGTTATGGGAACAACTTCGAAAAAAAAGCGTAACTGTTTATCTTTTAGGGATGAATCATCCGCTCAATGGATGATTGACGTTTGAGTTTGGCCAGGTAATTGTCGATGGCTTCGTTCTCTTTATTGCGGCGCAAGGTCCGTTCGATTTTGGTGCGGGTATTTCGGTATGCCATTTGGGAAGAGGGTATCTTGTCCACCATCTGAATTAAATGAAATCCCAAGCGGGATTCCACAATATCGCTCACTTGACCGGGCTCAAGGGAAAAGGCGACATCGGCCAGGGTGTTGATAATTTGGCCGCGTTCCATATATCCAAGGTCTCCCCCCTTTGAGCGGCTGCCGTCTTCGGAAAATTCCAACGCCAGCGCAGCAAAGTTCCCACCACTGTAGAGTTTATTTTGAATGGATTGAATACGCAGCAGCGCATCACCCCGCTTGGAGACACTGCCGGATGGGTCGCTGGCAACCATAATCTGCCTTATGCGTATTTGTTCCTGGCGCTTAAAAAATTCGGGATTATTGCGGTAAAAAGCCTGCATTTCAGCTTCACTCACTTTGATTTGACGAAGGACTTCTCTGCGCAGTAAACGCCGGACAATCAAACCTTTGCGGATAAGGGCTTTAAATTGTGTTTCATCCACAAGGGCCTGCTCCAGATAGCGCTCATAGGCCGCCGTGGTTCTGAGTTTCGACTTGAATTCATCGAATGCTTTTTCAACCCACCGAGTCCGAATTTCAATATTTTTTTGTTGCGCCTTCTGATAAAGCAGTTCACGTTGAATCAGGTTTTCAGCCAATTGCCGGCTCAGCTTGGATAGTTCACTCTTAGATAGCATCTGATTTCGCTGTTTCAATTGAGCATCCAACAACGCCGTCTCTATTCTCAAATCCCGCCGTGTAATCGGAATTTCGTTGACAGTTGCAAGAACCTCATCATCGCTTTGGGCAAAAGATGACGCCGGTGGATGGAACAGTAAAGCGGCGGATAGCGCTATCATCAGCCACTGAATTCGCAATTTATATCGTATGTCCATATATTTAAAAAAAGCCTCTAAGAATTATGAATCGCCTTTTTCCATGGCTATCAACTCACCAACAAAACTCCCGATGGCCACTTTGCTGGCAATTTTAACGGGTATACACCTTTCATCTGCAGTAACCCACAATTTAATTTTGGCATTTTTATCTTTTTCAAACACCCCACCAACGTGCTTTAAATCAGGCTCCAGCAGATATGTATCATAAACGCCACTGGGGATTGTGATGGTCTCCTTCTTGATAATTCGTGCCACACCGGTGACACATTTCTTGCCATCACTGACAGGACGCTCAATGACCTTTCTCTTGTTATAATCCAACATACGCGTAAAATAGAAGACGCTCAACGGATCAAAGGTGCCGGGGAGAATATCAATTTGTTTGTCTCTTTTCCCGTCGTTATACAACGCCATCTCCTTTTGCCAATCGAATTCCACCCTGACATTTCGTCGCGTATCCCCCTCGCGTTGCTTGTGGTGGTAACGAACCGTATGGGTCATGTTGACATTGGCGTAAGCATCAATGCGGTCGCGAACTTTATAAAACATATCGACGAAAGCATTGGATTCGGCCGTTAGCCGGAAGTGGTAAACTTGCACACCGTCAATGGTTTTCATGGGCAACACTTCCATGATGGCCTCTCCTGCAGGAATCATGGTCCAGCGCAGCTGAAACCGCAACCGTTCTCCAGGTGCAAATGGCGCAGCAGGATTTGCCAAGGCCTGGGAAAGGTGAATGGATAAAACACCTGTTCCTAATCCAATGATGGATCCCCATAGGAGCAAAGAGACCATAAGTGCTCTGAATTCTTTCCCGGATTTCCAGAATATCATTAGAAGGTGTATCCTTTTTTATAACTTTAAGCCTCAATATACGGCTGGCAGTGCAATGAAGCGTATATTAAAGACCGCTCACCCCGGTTTGTCAACCGAAGATGACAAGTTGTTAAACACCGAAGCGACACGGCAGGCAGTCGGCAATGAGGGCTTTGAGTTTGTGGCGCAATATTTTGTACGAAAAATGGTGTAATGCGATGTTGTAATTATGGGTCACCATCGTTTCCCTGAACGTCTCATCCCGCAGCACTTTTTTGGCCAACCGGACTGCCGTTCGAGTCACATAACCATCTATTTCAATAACAGAAAAGCCTTTAGGGCGAATGTCTGTCGAATAGATGGAATAATTATTGACCAAAATAGGTTTGCGGTAATAGACCGCCTCCAGAAATGCGTTGCCGAAACCTTCAAAATTAGATGGATAGGTTACAAGGTCGGCATGGGGATAGATGTCGTCCAATGTGTAAATTTTGCGGCCACCAGGGGTCATTCCTCTTTGATCGTTAATGATATCAGATACAAAAAGGGTATCAACACCCATAATTCGGGAGTACTCCCATACGCGCTTTTCATAATCATGGCCCTCGTCACCGGATGCGTGGGATATGACCAACTTTGCTTTGGCACCCAAGCGGCTGACAAATTCAATGGCATGCTCGATGCCTTTTCTTTTGACCACCCGGGTAGGCTGCAAAATAAGCAGCTCAAAGTCTTTCAACCCCAATGCTTCCCGCACGTCAGCCGCGTAGTCGTCGGTGGGATGGGGCGGATTTTCAAAGTCCATCACGTTGGGGATCACCGTGGATGAGATGCCGGTGCGCAAACTGAGCTCGTTGCCACCGGAAGTATTGATCACCACGTGCTTTATCGAAGGGATGTGCGGTGGGAAAGCCATGTTTAAATATTCCCAGATGGCATTGACCATAAATTGCTGGCGCTCCCAGTAAAAGTCATGGTGATGGGCAATGGTGTTGATACCGGTCTCGGAGATCAGCTCGGTCAGGGCAATGCCCAAGGGAACGTTCATGGGGATGGTTAGGCAGTTCTGGGTGACCAGCATGTCGATGTTGAATTCATCGATGAAGTGGTACAGCTTATCTTTCAATAGATTCTTAATGCGGTGGATTTGGGCGGTCAGAGACCTGTCCCTGCGATTGACACCGAAACAGTCCTGGCTGATCTCCTTAATGACCGGATGATGAAAATGCGCTTCATCGACACAATGGGATTTTTCAGGATCACGATCCAATTCACCGGCAAAATAATAGCAGGTCAATCCCTCTTTTTCAAAAATCCTGGCCCATTTCTCTGCCTCCAGGGAGACGCCGTCCGTTCCGGCAAACCGGGTGGATACAAACCCTATATTGTGCTCACGGGAACAATAGTCGCAATAGGCCATAACCCCCCCTCCCGATAGGCTTTAAGATAATGTTTTTGGACTGCGTTATCGGTCGTCGCGGTATTACAATACAGCTTCCTCCCTCTAGCCTTGCCAAAAACATTATCTTAAAGCCTATATAATTAGGACATCAAATAGAACCCAAGGGATGGGTCATCCCCCTCAGAGGGAGAAAAGGAGGTCCCCACCAGATTCTTATATGTATTTCGAACGATGACCTCTTTTTTGACCAAAGTCCGACGTTTGTCATCCAAATGGAATTCAACCCGTATTCTATCACCGCTGTTGAAATTACGTTCAACATTGAGTTTGAGTTTAAGTCCATTGCTGGAGATATCAACCACCCGCATATTGCCTTTATCTACATCGCCGTATCCCATGTCACAATAATAGACGCCGGGCAAATTCGTCCCTTTTCGATATTGACGACGCTTTTCAAGTGAAACCTTGAAATGATGACCGCAAGTACATTTACAGTTAACCGTTACCTTCTTATCAATGGCGGCATATTTGGAGACATTGGCAATGGATGTATTACCACATTCAGCGCAGACGAATGTGGCTGTGTTTTTGCTGGTGATGAATACTTTCTGGGTCATATGCAACTCTCCTATAGACTGATGCTTGCCTGTGCCTCACAACCACTGTCCAGCGACGGCTTTGCCCGGCCGAGAATCCGGGTGATTTTAGGTTGGTATTTACGCTTAAGGGCCATGCGACCGGCCCGTTTGCGAACCATATACATGGCTGCCGCGAAACAGGCAATGGCCATCAGCAATGACACTGTGGACGGAGCCATACCCATAGCAGCCCCTGCGGTGTTACCCACAAACGCGCCAAAGAGCATACAGATGATGGGAAAAATATAGAGTAAGAAAGTGGCTTGAAGAAGTGCCCGGGTATCCAGCGAGATTTGGATCAAATCCCCCGGCTTGGCATTGACGAGATTAACGGCTTCAACCTCCTGAGCTTTTCCCTTAGCGCTCGGATTGCATTGTTCCCTGGCGGAGCAAGCCTCACATCCGCTGTGTTGAATGGTTTTGACCAGCGCGATGTTGCGGCCTTTCAATCCCACTTTGATGACGATGCCTTGCTCAATGGCCACCGGTATCTCCTATCTGTGTGGCGTATTGATTTTACGGCGGCTTTAACGGTGCGAAAAATCGCAGCCGACCTCATGCTCTATATCGGAAAAGAGGCTCAATACCTTTAGGGGGTGGCTGCCTCCGGCTGCTTTTCCTGGGTTTCCGAATCGTGAAGATAACAAATTAAGCCACATTGAAGACACCGATTGGATTCACTGGCGGCCTGGTGAGCATCGAAACCCTGTTCCAATTCAGCGCCTTTGGCAATCAAGCTGCCATCGGACAGCGACATGAGTTGACGTGCCTGCATCGGAACCAAAGAGACCTGGTTAACGTTCTGAACCGGTGTATCCGGTGCTACCACATGCTTGGGCAGATCCAGCTCTATACCGTACATTGTCTGGTGTATTGAGGCTGCGGCGCGCCGGCCGGCGCCAATGGCCTCGATGGCCGCGCTGAAATCGGTCATAACGTCTCCATTGGCCATCAATCCCGCTTCTTGCCGGTAAGCCGGTCGTTTGTAGGGCGGCAGCGCTTCCCATTCAACTGCGTTCGCATCCTTTTGGCCCACCTCACCATCCTCTTCTTGAGTGGGTGCCGGTATGAAGATCAATTCCGGCATGCGGCCGGCGGCGAAAACGATATGATCGGCTTCAACTTTTTGGATATCTCCGCTCCCAAGGTCTGTGATACCGACGGCTGTCAGCTGGTTGTCCCGGCCATATAGACGGCTGATACCACCATATACGATGGCGTCGGCCACCTCGAAATTGGTCGGAGCGGCTTCACGCATCATCACGGAAACTTTTTGAGCCCCCAGATCTTTGCAGCGCTGAACCATCGCCGTAGACATATTGGAGTTACCAATCACGATGGTATGGCCGTTTAAATTGACTTGGGGATAGCCCTCGCTGCCGGCCTTCATGATGTCGATCAATAAATGGCATCCGGGCACAGGGCTCGATTCTCCCTCTCCTCCGGTTCTGGCCAATCGGCTGTCCCAGCCGCCCACCGCCAAAAAGACCGCATTATGGCCTTGGGAGAGCAGATCGGCAATGGATATATCCCGCCCCAAGGCTTTTCCTGTCTCGGTGGCTACGCCCATCCGGGTGATACCTTCGATATCCCAGTCCAGAATATCCATTGGCAGGCGATAACGGGCAATGGCGATTCTCAACAACCCGCCCATTTTATCGGAGGCTTCGTAAACGGTGGTCTTGTGCCCCAACCTTGCGCTGAAAAAAGCCGTGGAAAGGCCTTCGACACCACCACCGACCACGGCAACCTTTCGTCCCGTATCCGGTGCTTTGTAAGGCTGAATATGCTGACCTTGCTCTTTGACCAGATCGGCGGCATAGCGTTTAAGAAAATTGATGGCAACCGGTTCGTCGACATATTGGCGACGGCACTCGTTCTCACAAGGACGCGGACAGATGCGCCCGATCACTGTGGGGAATGGGTTGCGCTCTTTGATAATCGTGACGGCTTTGGCATGATCACCTTCAGCCATAGCGCCGATGTAACCGCTGATGTCGATTCCGGCCGGGCACGCCCTTTGGCATGGCGTGGTACAATCTTGGGTGGTGTACTCCCTGAGGATTCGGCGCGTTACCGACGAGAGGGTGATGATGTGCTTGGGACAGGCGCGTTCACAGGTGCCGCATCCTGTGCACCGTCCTTCGTGAACCTCCGGCAGTCCTTTGGGCCCCATGGTGATGGCGTCAAAAGGGCAAACCTTTGCGCAGGTGCCCAGCCCGAGGCATCCGATGGTGCATACCTTCATACCACCGCTGAGCATGGCAACCGCCCGGCAGTCATAGATGCCGTCATACTTGAATTTTGTATCTGCATCGGCCACACCATAGGTACAGCCGGGCAGCGCAATATCGGGCTCCTTGGCCTCAACGCTTACGCCTAAAATAGCGGCGATGGCCTCCGCCGTTTCAGGACCGGCGGCCACACAAGAGTTGGGTGCGGCTTTTCCGGCTACGATGGCCTCGGCGTTGGAGGTACAACCGGGCAGGCCGCAGCCGCCGCAATTGGCTCCGGGCAGGGCATCATCCACTGCCAGAATGAGCGGATCCACGTAAACGTAAAAAACTTTGGAAGCGATGGCCAGACCGACACCGACAACGAGTCCCAATCCCCCCATCAACATAATTGCAGTGAGCATACCTTTTCTCCCATGCGAAAAGTATCTATTATACACTGTACCATATGTACAGGGCTATAAGCGAATCTTAGAGGATGGCATCAAATTTACATTTGTCAAAACAGGTCAAGCATTTAATGCATTTGTCCGTATCGATGACGGCCGGCTCCTTTTTCTTCCAGGTAATGGCGTCCACCGGGCAAGCTTTGAAGCACAAACCGCACTTCTTGCAATCATCTGTAACAACTCGGAATTCAAGCAATTCCGCACACCGTTTGGCTGGACATTTTTTATCATAAATGTGGGCTTCGAACTCATCCCTGAAATAGCGCAGTGTGGATAACACCGGATTTGGGCCGGTCTGTCCCAAACCGCACAGGGCGGTCTCTTTAATTACGTCGCTGAGCGCCTCCATTGTCTCGATATCACCCTTTTCGCCCCGGCCTTCGCAGATCTTTTCCAGCAATTGGAGCAGACGACGCGTCCCTTCCCGACATGGTGTACATTTACCGCAGGACTCTTCCTGAATAAACTCCATGAAAAAACGCGCCATGTCCACCATGCAGGTCCTGTCGTCCATGACGATGACACCACCGGATCCCATAATGGCGCCGACTTTGGCAATCTCTTCATAATCCACCGGAGTGTCCAGATGCTGCTCGGGTACACATCCCCCCGAAGGGCCGCCCAACTGAACCGCTTTGAATTTGCGTTTGTTGGGAATACCACCGCCGATATTAAAAATGAGTTCGCGCAGGCTATAGCCCATGGGGACTTCCACCAGGCCGATGTTATTGACGTCACCCGACATGGCGAATACTTTGGTGCCCTTGCTGGTCTCCGTGCCCATGCTGGCGTACCAGGCGCCGCCGTTGGTCATGATCTGGGCCACATTGGACAAAGATTCCACATTGTTGAGTATGGTGGGTTTCTCCCAAAGCCCTTTGTGGGCCGGAAAAGGCGGACGCGGGCGCGGCATGCCGCGTTTGCCTTCGATGGATCGCATCAGGGCGGTCTCTTCACCGCAAACAAAGGCTCCGGCACCTTGATAGATTTCGATGTCAAAGCTGAAACCCGATCCGAGAATATTCTCTCCCAATAGACCGCATTCCTTGGAAGCGTCGATGGCCATCTGTAATCGCTTGATGGCCAGGGGATATTCGGTGCGGGCATAGACATAGCCTTTGGTGGCATTGATAGCTTTGGCTGCGATCACCATACCCTCGACCACGGCATGGGGGTCGGCCTCAAGAATACTTCGATCCATGAATGCGCCGGGATCACCTTCGTCTGCGTTGCACAAGACGTACTTCACATCACTCTTGCTCTGGCTGGCGAAAAACCATTTTATACCCGTGGGAAAACCGGCGCCTCCCCGGCCTCGCAGACCTGAAATTTTCATCTCTTCAATAATTTGTTCCGGTGTCATTTCCAGCAGTGCCTTGGCGGCTCCGAGGTATCCATCCCGGCAGATATAATCCTCAATGGACTCCGGATTGATCAAACCTTTATTGCGCAGCGATACCGCCTGCTGATGTGAAAAAAACGGAATGTCGTTGAGGCTGGGAATCAATTTTTTAGTTGCGGGATCTTTATAGAGATTCTTCTTAACGGGGGTGCCGTTGATCAAGTGTTCGTCAACAATTTTGGCAATGTCGTCCAGCTTGATTTTTTGATAGAAAATATCCCCCGGATGCACCACCATGATCGGCCCCATGGCACAAAAACCATTGCAGCCGGTCTCGACTATCTCAACCTTTTCCTGCAGGCCTTTGTCATCCAACTCCTTTTGCAGTACATCCATGACTTTGATACTGCCGGTGGCGTGACATCCTGTGCCGCCGCAAATGAGCAGGTAGGTTTTATCCTCAAATGCGGTTCGTGGCGCCCGGTCTGCTTTAAGTTTTTTAAGATCGTCCACTGAAAATTTTGGCATTGTTCTACTCCTAAAGGATTAGGATCTCGAAGAAATTGATTTGCCTGTGCATGCAATTGTCGACTTTTGCGCCCCTTACCAAGATCCGTCCAATCCCCTGATCCCATTCATATAGAGCCTGCCGCAAGCGACAAATAGCGAATAATCGGTCAGCAATAGAGGAATCTTATACCGTCTCGCAAGGGTGACCATCTCTTCCGGTGGGGTTTTGCCGCGCACCAGCACCACCGCTGCCACCTGGGCAATTTTGGCCGTTTGCATCACATAACTGGTGGTGACACCGGTCAGCAACGCACACCCTTTGGCGGCTGCGGCCAGAATGTCATCCATCAGATCGGCTGCACCGGCACTAATGATAATGTCCTCTAGCTGGTCATCTCCAACGATGATTTTGGCCTTTAGAATATCTTTAACTTCAGTAATTTTCATAATTATCGAACCATGGGGTTAATAGAGGTAACGGGTCATTCATACTTATCGAGTATGGCGATGATCTTGTCAGAGCTGACATCGCCATGGGTATCGGGCCCAATGACCATCACCGGCGCCAAACCACAGGCCCCTAAACAACGAACACCTTCGAGGGAGAATCGCCGATCTTCCGAGGTGCCGCCCTCTTCGACGTTGTATTCGTTTTCAATGCGGTTCATAACCTCTTTGATACCCTTCACATAACAAGCCGTGCCCAAACACAGCTTGATAGTGTGGCGACCTTTGGGCTCCATGGAGAACAGCGCGTAAAATGAGGCCACGCCGTAAACCTCGCTGGCCGGCAGATTTAACCCGTCACTGATATAATCGAGAAGCTCGACCGGAAGGTACCCGACCAGATCCTGGCACTCTCTCAATGCGGTAATGATGGATCCGGATATGGGGCGGTTGGTTTGAATCACCTTGTCGATCTGTGTCCACATCTCATCGGTAATGTCCGGATGTTCAGGGTGCTCGGCAGTGATCATGAATCATCTCCTTGTATCTTCATGGCCATGGCCGGCCCGGATGGAGAGGCCCTTCCAAGACTGGTGCCGGACCATGCTTGATCTTCCTTATTTTAGCTGACCAACATCCCATAACCACAGATAAAAGTCAATCATCTCGACCATAAATTAATCCTTTTGCATCCATAGGGTTAAGGGCGGCAGTGCATGAGGGGACAGCCCCTTTTTGCAGCCGCCATGTTGCCGGCATCGCTATTTTGAAATTCTGGCATATTTGGCGAAATGCTGGTAAAGGAATGCCTCATGCCAAAGGGTTAACCCACAATGGAACGGTAAATAATGGCCTGTCTATCCAAACACGACTATTGCGATGCGGCTGAGGCCGCCGATCATATTCGATGCCAAATCAAAGGTTCTCCAGAGGTCGCCGTATTGACCGGCACCGGATTGGGCGACACCATCCCATCCATGAAAATTGCCGCCGGCATGGACTACACAGAGATACCCCATTTCCCGGCCCCAACGGTTACATCCCATTATGGACGCCTATCGGCAGGCGAGATTGCCGGGTGCAGTGTTGTTCTGCTGCAAGGCCGATTTCATCTCTATGAAGGCTATGGTCCCCGCCAGGTCGTCTTTCCAATCCGTGTGATGCAGGCTTTGGGGGTCAAGGCTCTGATCATGACCAATGCAGCGGGCGGTCTCAACCCGCTTTTTGCCACCGGTGATATCATGATCATTGAAGATCATATCAATTTGACCGGAACCAACCCCCTTGTCGGGCCCCACGACAAACGGTGGGGGGTACGATTCCCCGAAATGACAAATGCTTATAGCGTGAGGCTAGGGGATTTGGCTCAAACTGCGGCCACGGATTTGCAAGTCGGGCTGCAAAAAGGGGTATATGCAGGGCTTACGGGGCCATCCCTGGAGACCCGGGCTGAGGTGCGTTTTCTGCATACCATCGGTGCCGAGGCGGTAGGCTTTTCCACCGTCATGGAGTCCATTGCGGCCGTGCATGCCGGCATGAAGGTCCTGGGGCTCTCGGTGATCACCAACATGTGCGTACCCGATGCCTTGACGCCCACCGATGTTGAAGAGATCATCGCCGTGGCACAGGCGGCAACGCCGCACCTGGAGACGATCATAACCCATGTTATCGGAAATTTAAACGCGGAAAAATCCCCATAACCGGATTATCGTTCAACAATGGCGACTATTTCATCATGAAGGGAAAAATGGTTAACCAAGCGGACAAATTGATTACAAACGGCATGGTAATGACGGTGGATGCACAGGGCACTATCATTGAAAATGGGGCGGTGGCCATCACAGGCAGCAAGATCACTGCAGTTGGCGCGGCCTCGGATTTGAGGGCGTGCCGATCCAAAGAGATCATCGACGCCGCAGGAAAGCTGATCATGCCGGGACTGGTCAATGGGCACACCCATATGCCCATGTCGCTGTTTCGTGGCCTGGCCGATGATCTTCCCCTGGAGCAGTGGCTGCAGGAGACCATTTTTCCGGCTGAAGCCCAATTTATCACCCCTGCCAACGTGCGAATGGGAACCCTGCTCTCAGCGGCCGAGATGCTGCTCAGCGGCATCACCACCTGTTGTGACGGTTATTTTCTGGCCGACCACATTGCGCACACCGTGTCAGATAGCGGGCTGCGGGCGGTATTGGGCCAGGGAGTTATCGATTTCCCCGCTCCGGGGGTGCCTGACCCCAATAAGAATGTTGCCACAGCGGCCGATTTTGTCCGGGATTGGCAGGATCGATCATCGCTGATAACGCCTTCCATCTTTTGCCATTCGCCTTACACCTGCGCATCGGAAACCCTGAAGGCCGCCAAAGAGGCCGCCAATGAGTTGGGGGTCCTGTTTCAAATCCATACGGCCGAAACCCGGTTCGAGGAGCGGCAATGCCGACAGGCCCATGGATGCAGCCCGATCCAGTATCTGGATCAATTAGGTGTGCTCGATCACAAAACCATACTGGTTCATGCGGTCTGGGTGGATGAAAGGGATATCCTTACGATGGCCCGCCACCATGTCGGTGTTGTCCACTGCCCCGAGAGTAACATGAAGCTGGCTTCCGGCATTGCGCCGGTCCCCCGGATGCTCAGGCAAGGCGTCGACGTCGGACTGGGAACCGACGGCTGTGCGAGCAACAACGATCTGGACCTATTGGGTGAGATGGATACAACCGCCAAACTGCACAAGGTGACCCAATCGGATCCCACCGCCATGAATGCCGAAACAGTGGTTCGCATGGCCACTGTTCAGGGGGCCCGGATTTTAGGCTTGGACCATATCATTGGATCCCTGGAGGCTGGAAAAGAGGCGGACCTGATCATCATCGATCTGAAGCGGCCCCACCTGGTGCCCTTGTACCATCCGGCATCACATCTGGTATATACAGCAAGGGGTGGAGACGTACAGCACGTGATGATAGCCGGTCAATGGGTGGTCCGGGACCATCACCTGTTAACCCTGGAGGTGGACTCAATATTGGACAATGTCAAACAGATGGCCGCATCCATAGCGGATTTCAAGGCAAACCTTAACGTTGCATAGACAGCACATGACATGAAATCGGCCTCACCCTACAATCCACCTGCGGATATCGTCACAATGAACAGCCTCTTGCATGTTCCTCGCTTTAATCTCAAACGTTTTATCCTTGGGGCAAAGTGAGGCTGAGTCATGTTTAGAATATCGAGCCGCCTCTCCATCCCCTCCGAAGAGATCGTAATGACGGCCATACGCGCCCAGGGGGCCGGCGGGCAGAATGTCAACAAAGTCTCAACGGCGATTCATCTGCGCTTTGATATTGAGTCCTCATCGCTGCCCCCAACACTGAAAGATAAGTTGCTTCGGATGGGAGACCATCGCCTCACCAAGGACGGTGTTATCGTCATAAAAGCCCAGGGATACCGAAGCCAGGATAAGAATCGGCAGGAGGCCCTGCGGCGCTTGAGGGAATGTATTCTAAGGGCCGCCGTGACCCGAAAAAAACGCAAATCCACCCGGCCCACTCGCAACTCCAGGCAGAGGCGGATCGACGCCAAAATCAAAAGAGGCCGTCTCAAGGCGCTCAGGGGCAAGGTCAGAGCGTGAGGCAAGCCTTGACAATTCCAACCATTTTCAATAGAGCCTGGGTATTTGGCCGCACCGATCAATCTGAAATATTCAGGCGAATTCGTTCTGTGGAGAGTGAGACATGATTAAAGTAGGCATCATCGGCGGTTCGGGATTGGACGATCCGAAAATGCTCAATGGGGCCCGTCAGGTAAAGGTGGAGACACCATTCGGCAACCCCTCATCAGCCCTGATGTGCGGCCGATTAAACGGCGCCGAGGTGGTGATGGTCGCCCGCCATGGCAAAAAGCATCAATACAGCCCCAGCCAGGTCAACTACCGGGCCAATATTCACGCTTTGAAAGAGCAGGGTGTAACGCACATCCTGGCCACCA
>JASFKE010000012.1:0-16747 GCA_050118795.1 Desulfobacteraceae bacterium
TGTCTGGAGTCTAACTTCGCCGCGCTGATTATGAGCGCCTTCATCACTGATCTCTTTGGAACAGGGGCACACCGAAGAGATGGGTACGTTGACCTCGGAAACCAGATCGACTTCGTTGTTTGAGTTGCTGGTGCCTATGATACGGCAAGTGTAATCCATTAATCCTGGTGCGGCGCTTACGGGGGCCTTTTTCTCGATAAAATAGGGAAAAGCGATCTCGATATGCGCAGAGGCGGCATTGAGGTGGTTTTTCATCTGCACCAGGATCTCAGAGAACTTTTGCAGAGAAACTTCCGATTTGAGCAGGTGGAGCATCTCAACAAATCGGCTCATGTGCGTGCCTTTGTATTCATGGGGCAGATCCACATACATATTGATGGAGGCCACCGTATGCTGGCGTCCTTTACTCCGGTCGCGTACAACCACCGGGTAGCGTAAATTTTTTATGCCGACTTTGTCTATGGGAATGTTACGGGTGTCACGCTGATTCTGGACATCTTTCATAATATAGGCTTTTTAAGCAAGATTTTACAGCAATTTTCATTTGAGAAGGTAATCACACTTCACATGACGCATTGCCCTGAATATATTCCCTTTAATTTTACAATTGCCACGGTATAAATTGCTGAGCAGCTCCTTGATTTCAGCTCTTTTGGTGGTTCCGGAACTGGGGCAAGGGTTCTGCTTAACAGGCCAATCCATCTCCTTGGAAAACCGCTCCAAGGCATCTTCATCTGCGTAGGCCAAAGGGCGAATCAAGATCAATTTCCCACTAAAAAAGGGTTGGGACGGCACCATGGTGCTGATCTCCCCGCCATAAAAGATATTTAAAAACATGGTCTCAATCAGATCGTCTTTGTTGTGGGCCAGCGCGAGTTTTTTGCAGCCCAATGCATCGGCGATCTCAAATAGTTTTTTACGACGCAGCCGTGAACACAAGAAGCAGGGATTTTCCCTGTTGAGTTCACTATGGGCAACCAATCCGCCATCGGTCTGTTCAATGTGCACATTGAACCCCAGTTGGCGACCGTACATCGTTATCGCCGGTCCTGGGCCACCTCGAAATCCAGGATCGATATATATGGGAAAGAGTTCAAAATCTATGGGGGCCCGCCGTCGCAGGTCGTCTAACAGCCACAGCAAAGCCCAACTGTCTTTCCCCCCCGATAGCCCCAATGCGACACGGTCGCCGTCACTGACCATTTTGTATTGATTCAGCGCTTGGCCCATTTTTCGGGTCAGCGACTTATATGTGTAGCTATATCTCGGCACCGCTAACACAACATTGACGTCGGCACAGTATTTCTACTCTTCCACAGGTGGTTGTGTTTCAACCACTTTACCCGCTGCCAGCTCTCGAAGGGCCACTACGATATCTTCGTTTTTGGGCGAACTGACCAGGTACTCGGATCCTTCCCGGATCTGCCGCACTCTGGCCGCTGCCATATGCACCAGCCTAAAACGATTATCCACGCGCTTTAAACAATCTTCGATGGTAATTCGAGCCACAATAACCTCCATCTATCCTTTATTATATAATCTGCTATTATACTATCTGCAAGAGACCTCAAACCCATGGAGATCCGATATTCTCGGCGGGATTGGTATCATAAAATCTCGACGAGTTCATATACCCGTTTACCTCCGGGGGCCTGCAAAGAGATCTCATCGCCGGGTTTGCGTCCCACGATGGCCCTGCCTAGGGGAGATGCAATCGAAATAAGTCCTTTATCGATATCCGACTCTTCCGGGCCTACCAGCATATACTCCACATCTTCGCCCGTATCAACATTCTCAAGCAGTACGCGACTGGCAAAAACCGCCCGATCTTTGGGTAAGGTCTCCGGATCAATCACATCGGCACTGTTGAGCTTGTAACTCAATTCGTTCACACGTGCTTCGATAAAGGCTTGGCGCTCTTTGGCAGCGTCAAACTCCGCATTTTCAGACAGATCTCCATGGGCGCGGGCTTCTTCTATTGCCTGAATAACCTGGGGCCGTTCGACTGTTTTTAAATGCCGCAACTCTGCATTTAACCTTTCATAGCCGGAGCGGGTAATGGGGGTTCTTTCCAAACTGCAATCTCCTTTTTCCCAATCATTTTAAATATTTAAATCAAACTACGGTAATAATAATTAAAAAAAATAACCACCCATTTGGCACTGTGCCAACAGGGGTATTTTTCAGTCTGTAAGATTCGTTATTGTTTATAGGGGTCTGGGCTTTTGCTCTTCCTCCTGGGCTCCACCTTCAGCCTGTTGACGAGCGATTCGCTGTCGCTTCAAGGTCACAACCGGTCCCGAGCAAACATACACGACACCAAACAGAAAGAGCGCAATAGGCGGTTGGGCCGCAATAAAGATCAACACCAAGATTGCAGCCACCAAAACATTAAAGTTTTTATTCCTAAACAGATCCGCATTTTTAAAGCTGGGGTATTTAACCGTACTGACCATCAAGAAAGAGAGCGTATAAATCATGATTAAAAACACCAAAGGATAAGCGTGCGGGGCAAGCCCGAACTTATGGCAAAACAGCACCGTTACGGCATTCATCCCCGCACCGGCCGGAATGGGCAGTCCTATGAAATGCCCGCTGCTGACGGATCCCACTTGGGTGTTGAAGCGTGCCAGACGCAATGCACCGCAAACCATGAAGAGGAAGCCGGCCAACCACCCAATTCGTCCCAAAGGCTGGAGCGCCCAAAGGAACATCAATAACCCCGGTGCCACCCCAAAAGAGACCAGGTCTGCCAGGCTGTCGAATTCCACACCGAATTTACTGGTACTGTGTGTGGCACGGGCTATCTTACCATCTAAATTATCGAATATCCCCGCAATAATAACGGCATAAGCGGCTGCCACAAACTTACCTTCAATGGCCGCCACCATGGCGTAAAAACCACAAAACATGTTCATTGCCGTAAATAGATTGGGCAATAGAAAAATACCGCGGCGAAATCGATCTTTACTAAAGCTGCTGCGTCTAGCTCTCATTCCCCCCCCTGTTGATTATCTGCTGATACGTCGCTTGCCTGTAGTGTACATCGTATCCGGCTATCGGGCAAGAGCTTCAACCTATCTACAATTTTATAGAATTATCCATTTTATCTGGGGGATGTCAACAAAAAGCCCTGCCCTGCATCGATTATCATCAATTATAGGGTTAAGGATTGGTGACTATCCCTGCCGTGCAATTTCCGCATCAGACTTCCGCAGGTATACCGGAGAAAAAGCTCGGATGTCGTCAATCTCCCCGTTGCGTACCCGCTGCCATGCCAACCTCGCCAATACCGATGGGCGGATTCCGTTTGATTCGTCGGCTGCCCACTGCGCCGGTGCTTTGATCAGATGATTTATCGTGTCTCGGTACTGCGTAACGCCATTGCCGATAAAATAGCAAGCATTTTCAACCGATTCAACCAAGGCTGAGACAGGCCCCACCTGTTCTGCCAAAGCGACGCTTATCTTATCGGCGCCAGTGCGTTTGTACAAGGCCCAATATACCTCATTGCGACGTGCATCCATGATCGGACAGATAAGATCAGATGCTGCCGGCGCCTGGTTTGCCAACACCTCCAGGCTTGAGATGCCCAACATCGGTTTTGCTGTGGCCAGAGCCAATCCCTTAACCGTACTGACACCGATTCGCAAACCGGTGAAACTGCCGGGACCACGGGTTACCGCATAAACATCAATGGCGCCAACATCCATACGATTCATTACAAGAACGGACTCAATGGCCGCCATGATGGATTGGGTATGGGTCACCCCCTGGCTCAGAGTCAATTCAGTTTTGATCTGGTCGTCAACAGCCAGAGCCACGCCACAGATTTCCGTCGCCGTATCCACAGCCAGTATGCAAGTGGACATGTCGGCTACTTTTTCTTGACGTTTTGGGGCTTGGGGGGCCGCCGGGTCTTTCGGGCCGGCTTTTTTCTGGCCTTGACCAAGGCAATATCCAGCACCTCGTCCATATTGTGCAGAGCCACGAACGCGAGTTTGCGTTTGATCGTTTTTGGAATCTCGTCCAGCTCTTTTTTGTTTTTCCCTGGAATAATCACTGTCTTGATGCCGGCTCTCAAAGCACCCAACGCTTTCTCCTTGAGACCGCCAATGGGCAGGACCCGGCCTCGCAACGTAATCTCTCCGGTCATGGCCACATCTTTATTTACAGGACGCTGGGTGACAGCGGAAATCAGTGCAGTGGCCATGGCGATGCCGGCCGAGGGACCGTCTTTTGGAATAGCGCCTGCCGGGACATGGATGTGTATATCTGTATTTTCTATGGCATCCGGTTTCACTCCATGGGCATCAAGATACGCTCGTGCATAGCTAAGTGCGGCACGGGCGGATTCCTGCATCACTTCGCCGATCTGCCCGGTAACAATCAGATCACCCTTGCCGGGAATCAGGCTGGCCTCCACATAGAGCACTTCACCGCCTGCTTGAGTCCAAGCCAACCCTGTGGAGAGCCCCACCTGGCTAGGCTCTTGATCGAGTTCCGGATAATATTTGGCGACCCCGAGATATTTTTGCAGACCCGATCGGGTAATGGCAAAAGGCCCCTTTTCGCCTTCAGCAACTTTTCGCGCCACTTTTCTACAAAGGCTGGCGATCTGCCTCTCAAAACCCCTAAGCCCGGCTTCCAATGTGTACTCATTGATGAGCCTGCGCAAAGCGTTTTGACTGATGGAAATCTGCCGTGGTTTCAAACCGTTTTCTTTAATCTGGCGTGGGACCAAGTGCTTTTCGGCAATGGTGACCTTCTCTTCTTCAGTATAACCGGATAGGTTGATCACCTCCATACGATCCAACAAAGCCGATGGAATGGTATCGGTCACATTGGCGGTGAGAATGAACATGACCTTGGACAAATCAAAAGCAAGATTGAGATAGTGATCGGAAAAAGCGCCGTTTTGCTCAGGGTCCAAGGCCTCAAGCAGTGCAGAGGAGGGGTCGCCTCGAAAATCTGCGCCCAATTTGTCTATCTCATCCATCATAAATACGGGGTTATTCGAGTTACAAGTTTTGAGCCCTTGAATAATGCGACCGGGCATGGCGCCGATATAGGTACGGCGATGCCCACGAATCTCAGCTTCATCCCTAACCCCGCCAAGGGAGATGCGAATAAACTTGCGGCGCATGGCCTTGGCGATGGCCTGCCCCAGAGACGTTTTACCCACGCCCGGGGGGCCCACAAAACAGAGAATCGATCCCTTTAAGTCAGGATTCAGTTTGCGAACACTCAAATACTCCAAAATACGATTTTTTATTTTTTCCAATCCAAAATGGTCACGGTTGAGCGCTTTTTGAGCTTTCTGGATATTTAAGACGTCTCGGGTAGACTTTTGCCAGGGGACCTCCGTTAACCAATCGAGATAGGTTCGAACCACTGACGACTCAGCCGAATCAGGATGCATCTGATCCAAGCGCCGTAGCTGTTTTTCAGCTTCTTCGAGGGCTTCTTTGGGCATACGCGCCTTTTTAATGCGTTTTCGATACTCTTCAACCTCCTGTGATTTTTCATCTAATTCGCCCAGCTCTTTGTGAATGGCCCTCATTTGCTCACGCAGAAAATAATCCCGCTGATTTTTAGAGATTTCATCTTTAACATCCGATTGAATTTTAGCCTGCATCACTGAAAGCTCCACTTCGTGAGAGAGCAGATCGTGAACCTTTCGCAGGCGTTCCAAGGGATCGATCAATTCAATCACATCCTGGGCATCCTCAATCTTCAGCCGCAAATTGGAAGCGACAAGGTCGGCCAGTTTGCCGGGTTCCTCAATGCTCTCGAGGATACTTCCCACATCACCGCTCAGCTCCCCCCTTAAGGCTAAAATCTTTTCAGAATTTTCTCTCACGTTGCGCATCAGGGCTTCCATCTCAATATCGGAATATGGCTCTACAGGTTCATCCAAAATCTCAACTTTAACCCTGAAAAACGACCTTTTTTGAACGTATTTGACAATACGCGCCTTGGCAAATCCTTGGACCAAGGCCTTGACCCGGCCATCGGGTAATTTGAGCATACGCAAAATCCGGCTGATCGTACCCACAGTGAAAATATCATCTGCCTTGGGATTCTCGATCTCCGGGTCTTTTTGGGTGGCTACAAATAAAAACCGGTCCTTGGAAGCGGCAGACTCCACCGCACGTATGGATTTATCCCGACCGACAAACAGAGGCAACAACATATCGGTAAAAATAACGACATCCCGTACCGGTAACAGGGGCAGTGAGGTGGGCATCTCTGTATCGCCAATGTCTTCTTCTATAATGCTAATGAGGTCGTCTTTATCTGATTCTGCCATCTTTTCTCCCTATGCCATAGTGGTGCGATAATCTATTTATAAGTATCCGCTCTATCATGCCCATTCAGTACAATTTTTTTAAAAACGGCCAAATGCCGGAATGGTACGAACTGATATCGACATTAACTGCCTACTATAAGACAAAACCCTGATTTGACAATATCAATCTTGATTTTTTTACTAAAGCCGCTTACAACCCCTACGATAAGGATATTGATATGACACCATTATTGACATGCGGTTACCTATTGTTGTTAGGGATGTGCATCGGCAGCTTTCTCAACGTGTGCATCTACCGGATTCCCAATGGCAGCTCTATAGTACGCCCCCCCTCTTCATGCCCGGTGTGCAACGCTTCCATCAAATGGTTCGATAACATTCCGGTGGTCAGTTACATCCTGCTGCGCGGTCGTTGCCGGGGATGCAAAACCCGCATATCCATCCGCTATCCCATTGTTGAGATGCTCACGGGACTCTTTGCCGTGATCGCATGGATGGAGTTCGGACTCAGCCTATCGGCCCTGATCTATTTTTTCTTTATCACAATCTTGCTGGTGATCACCTTCATTGATATCGATCACCGCATCATTCCCGATATCATCTCGCTACCTTGCATCCCTTTGGGTTTCGCGCTTAGTTTTGTACTGCCGTCCATTACGTGGATCGATTCCCTGTTGGGAATTGCGTTGGGCGGAGGAAGTTTATTGGCCATTGCCTGGGGGTACCAGCTCTTCAGGGGTAAAGAGGGTATGGGAGGCGGCGATATTAAATTATTGGCCATGATTGGAGCCTTTCTTGGTTGGAAAGGGGTTCTATTTACCATTATGGCGTCGTCCTTTACGGGGACCGCAGTGGGCATTATAATGATGATACGGGCAGGCGGCGGGATGAAAATGGCCCTGCCCTTTGGTCCGTTTTTAGCGATTGGCGCGATATTATATCTCTTTGTGGGGCCGCAAACCATAAGCTGGTACTTCAACCTGAATTGACCAAGGGGTTATGAAGGGTTGACATGCGGTGGTTTCATTGAAATTAGCCGTTATTTCAGATATACATGCAAACTTTGAAGCCTTCCAAAAGGTGTTGGCCGATCTGAAGACGGTTGACATTGTCGAAATTATCTGCCTCGGCGACTGCATCGGATATGGTCCGGAACCGGAGCAGGTACTGGCGGAGGTGATCAAACGCAGTATCCCCACCATCTTGGGAAACCACGAAATGGCGGTTTGCAGCAGCCAATACTTGAAATGGTTCAACCCAAATGCGCGCACCTCAATTGAGAAAACAAAGACCATGCTCAGCGGCGACTCCACCCGGTTTATCCGGAGTCTGCCTCGCAACCTCGTTGTTGAGCATTGCAGGTGTGTTCATGGCTATCCGCCCGATTCGGTTCGCGATTACCTCTTTCAAAAAGCGCCCCACGCATTGATCAAAACCTTCAAAGCCATGTCGGAGTCAATATGCTTCGTAGGCCACACCCATAACTTGGAACTGGTTCACTTCGACGGTCGCCAAGTTGAACGCCGGCCGCTGAAACAGGGCGTTATGAACTTAGATACCCAATCCCGGTATATCATCAATGTGGGAAGCGTGGGCCAGCCCCGGGACGGTGATAACAGCGCCAAATACGCCATATACGACACAGAAAGCCACGAGCTTGAAATTCGCTTTATCAGCTATGACATTGCCAAAACTGTGGCCAAAATAAAAGCTGCCGGCTTGCCTGAGCCCCACGCCAATTGTTTATGGTAAACCATGAAAAGAAACGACCGATATATATTGTTCAAAGCTTTTTTAGCGCCCCGCATTATGTTCAGGCTGAGAGCAGCCTCAGTGCGTAAAGACAAGAGGAATTAATTTTCATTTTTTTTCGAAACCTGTTGACCTCTAAAGACGAATGATCAATATAGCTACGAAATGCAATACAGCCAATGTAATGTAAGGGATCAATCCAATGGCCAAAAAAAAATTAAAAGAGCACCACATTGATCGGGAATGGTGCAAGGGATGCGGCATCTGCGTCGCCTTTTGCCCCAAGAGCGTATTGGAACTGGATAAAAAGGAGAAAGCGGTGGCCGCACGCATCGAAGATTGTATCGCCTGTCGCATGTGTGAGCTTCGCTGTCCGGATCTTGCGGTGACAGTGGAAATCGAGGACACAGAAAAAAAGGGCAATGACAATGAAGGGTAGCGTGAAGTTCGTTCAAGGTAACGAAGCATGCGTCTATGGCGCCCTGTATGCAGGGCTTGACTTTTATGCCGGTTATCCTATCACCCCCTCCACAGAGGTCGCCGAACTGCTTTCGCTCCGGCTGCCCAAGGTGGGCGGAAAATTTATCCAGATGGAAGATGAAATCGCCTCTATCTGCGCCATCATCGGTGCGTCGCTTACCGGACATAAAGTGATGACCGCCACCAGCGGGCCTGGATTCTCTTTGATGCAGGAGGCATTGGGGTACGCGGTAATGGCCGAAATTCCCTGCGTCATTGTCAATGTTCAGCGCGGCGGCCCTTCCACCGGAAATCCGACCCATGTGAGTCAGGGCGATGTCAACCAAGCCAGGTGGGGAACCCATGGGGATCATGCCATCGTTGCTTTGACCGCCTCGAATCATCAAGATGTATTCGATGTCACTGTGGAAGCCTTCAATATCGCCGAAACTTATCGAACACCGGTGGTGCTTCTTTTTGACGAAGTGGTCGGCCATATGAGGGAAAAACTCATCATCCCCGGACCGGGTGAGATCCCTTTGGTGGATCGCCTTCGCACCGGCGTGAAAGAGGGCATCGACTACCACCCCTACCTGCCCAGGGAAGACGGCCGTCTGCCCATGAGCGATTTCGGAGGCGTCCATCGCTTCAACGTCACCGGACTCTATCATGATATGTGGGGATTTCCTTCAGACAAACCTGAAATCGTTCACGGGCTGCTTCGACACCTGGTTGACAAAATCGAAAACAACGCCACTAAAATGGCCCGTTATAAAAATTATTTCACCCATGATGCAGAGTTTCTGCTCTTGTCATACGGCTCTTCCGCGCGGTCGGCACTGCATGCGGTCAAACATCTAAGGAGTCGCGGCCAGCGCATTGGATTGTTGGAACTGCAGACCTTGTGGCCTTTTCCACGGGAAATCGTGCGTGAATACTGCATGAAAACAAAATTTGTCGGCGTGGTTGAAATGAACATGGGCCAATTGATGCACAGTGTCAAATTGGCCGTTGACCGTCCGGAACAGGTTTTTCTCATCAACCGCATCGACGGGGAGCTGATTACCGATGGCGACATCAAAAAAACACTGCGGATTATCATGGGAAGGGGGATGTAAGTCATGGCTTTAACAAATTATCTCCGCGAACGTTTTCTCCCCCACATCTGGTGCCCCGGATGCGGGCACGGCACCGTTCTCAATGGCTTGATCCGGGCTGTTGAAACACTGGGCATGAGCAAAAATGAAATCGTCATGATTTCCGGAATCGGATGTTCTTCACGCATATCCGGATATGTGGACTTTCATAGCCTGCATACCATACATGGCCGGGCACTGGCGTTTGCCACCGGTGTCAAGTTGAGCAAACCGGAACTCAACGTGATTGTCCCGATGGGTGACGGAGATGCCCTGGCTATCGGCGGCAATCATTTTATCCATGCCGCCCGCCGAAATATCGACATCACCGCAATTGTGATGAACAATAAAATTTACGGCATGACCGGAGGGCAGTACTCTCCCTTGTCCGGTGAGGGGACCCTCGCCACCACGGCGCCTTACTTAAATATTGACCAGGCTTTTGATGTTGTGGAGCTCTCCAGAGCAGCCGGAGCCACGTTTGTGGCGCGTACCACCAGCTACCACGTCCACCAGATGGCGGACATTATCCGCCAGGCGATCGTGCATGAAGGTTTCTCGGTGGTGGAAATCATGAGCCAGTGCCCCACCTATTTCGGGCGTAAAAACAAATTGGGCAGTGCTGCCGACATGATGCGATGGTTCAAAGAGCATACCGTGCCGGCGGGATCAAAGAAGCTTGAAGACGATCCCACCCTCATCGAACGGGGCATCATTTTACAGAAAGAGCTGCCGGAATATTGTCAAGAGTATGAAAAAATAATTACGAAGGCCCAAGGCCATTAGACTGCAACCGGAAGTGAGGTCGCTAAAATTATGGAAAGATATCGACTCGTATTTTCAGGCTCCGGCGGTCAAGGTGTGATCACCGCCGCCATCATATTGGCGGAGGCGGCCGTTGTACATGAAAATCTCAATGCTGTTCAATCCCAATCCTATGGTGCTGCCGCGCGCGGTGGCGCCACCCGAACCGATGTCATTATCTCAAGCGACTTGATCGACTTCCCCAAGGTGATCCAACCCAACGGACTGGTCTGTCTCACCCAGGCGGCTTACAACAAATTCCACCATATTGTTCGCCCAGGCGGACTTTTGATCACAGACCCCTATCGTGTGGAGACCTCTCGCAAGGTGGATGCGCTTCAGATGGAGCTGCCCATATACGAAACCGTCATGTCGGAAATCGGCAAACCCATTGTTCTGAATATCTGCATGCTGGGCGCCGTCGTCGCCTTGACCGAGCTGGTAAAGCCAGAATCCATAATGTCAACGCTCAGTGAGCGCATTCCCGGCAGTTTTCTAGAGATGAACCGCAACGCCCTCAACCTGGGCATGGAGCTGGCAAGGAACGGCAAGAAAAAGTAAAATCCTAAGCCATGCCGACGTAGTCAAAATTCATCTTGGATTGGAATTTTTCGATCCGCTTGAATATCTCTTTCAGCATGGTCTGTTCAATTCTTGTCAAGCGCTTTGGATTAATAAAGTTATCAGGCGACTTTTGCTGCTCCAAAGAGACCGTTACCTGGCGCGTTAGCCGTAGCTGCATCAAAAAACTGTATGCCTTGTCCATTTCGTCATACTCTTCCTGGGTCAGGACCTTTTTATCTCTCAATCCTTCCAATCGGTCCAGGGTATTGGTAGCGGCCACACCGTTTTTCAGCGCATAGACCCTTGCGAAATCGACCATGGGCGTCATAGCGCTTTTAATGTCAAATGCGTCCCGATGCTCACCTTTGGACTCCACCACGAAGTTTCGAAAAAAACCAAGTGGCGGTTTAAAATAGAGAGCATTCTCGGTCATGTGCCGCAAAAATCCCGACCACCGTGCAATGGCACCATGAAGATGGTTGCTCAAAGACTCGACCAACTGGCGATCTCCATACCCATAACGAAAATCAAAAAAGATACTGGCTTGTAGTAAATCTTCCGGCTCGGCTGCGTGAATCCATTGCAGAAAGTATGTCATCCATTTTCCCAATGGCTGACACCAGTTTGGATTTTGAGCCATCACCTCACCTTCGCAATAGCTGTAACCGACTTTGTCCAGCATTTCACATGCCCGCCGCCCCACCTCCAGAAAAAACGGCGTCACCTCAGGCAATTCGGCTTCAGAAACATCTTCAAAAACAATGGCATTGTCTTGATCGGTCTTCAATGTTTGCTCACCGCGCCCCTCGCTGCCCATGATCATAAAGGCAAAGTCCACAGGAGCCGAGCCCATCTCTTTCATCACAAAAGACATCACCTTTTTTAAAATCGTATCGGAAACGGTTGTAATCATGCGATTAATATTGCGCGCTGTGGCTCCACTGCTGATCAGCCCTTTTACGATACGCGGAAGTCTTTCATGCTGCTGAACAATCTCCTCCAAAGATTCCGCTCTAGAAATTTTTCGCAACAGAAACAGCGGAGATTGCCCCTGGGCTGAAATCAATTCACGATTGGACAGTACGCCGATGATTTGATTCTCGGCGCTGGTGACGGCAAGGTGCTTGACGTCATGCGCCATCATCGCCATTAATGCTTCGGAGACCATTGCTTGCTCATCGATGGTGCGCAACGGAGTAGACATGATCTGCACAGCCGGAAGATGGATATCATATCCCGTAGCGATCACTTTGCGTGTCAAATCACTCTCGGTAATGATGCCGGCGCTCTGCGGTTCCGCAGACGGCACCATCAAATAAGTACTGTTGTCCTGGTGCATTCTTCTGGCCACTTGCTGGATGGTCATGTCAGGCGTACCGAACACTGTTGCACGGCTGCAAATTTGGTGAACGGGCTGGTTAAAAAGCTGCAATGTCTCTTCAGAGGGTATGGTTGTCCGGGCTACAATAGCGGCATATGATTTATCCAACATGCGTTTGCCGAAGGTGTCTGTAAAAAATTCGGTGAATACTTCATGCTCCTCGCATATCGTCAGAAAAACATCTTTGGGCAAAAGATAGAAATAAGCATCTTCAGTTACCTCCAACGTACGAACCGAAAGCCCATCATTGAGCAGCATGGAGATGCCGCCGTAAATATCCCCTTCGGTCAAAATATCGCGCATCTCTTTGTGACCGTTGCGCACATAATATCGCTCCGCAGATCCCTTCTGGAGGATGTAAAGATACCCCACCCGAGTGCGTCCTTGGGTAAACAGAACGCTCCCTGTTGGCTGAAAAACCATGGAAATGCTTCTGGCCGCCAGTTCCACGGCTTCTTCCGGCAAAAAAGCGAATGGGTCTACATCGGCTAAAAATATTTTTGCCTGTCCCGAAGCTATGATGGTATCCAATGCGGGATCTTTGAGATGTTTGCTGAAATTATCTAAAAAGAACCCATGAAAATCTTTATACCGTGCGCACAGGTCCAAAAATTTGGCCTGAGGAATCAAATAGGCCTCGGTCTGTTCATCCACCAAAACGGTACGCAGTGAGATACCGGCATTCATCAACAGTGTGATACCACCGAAAACCTCTCCTGTTTTGATGTATCCGCCCAACTGGCGCTTGCCGGCTTTTTCACTATATAGCGAGAATTGCCCGGATTTGATGATATAGATATGGTTGATGCTGGTCTTGCCTTGGCGGGCCAGAACCTCACCTTCGGATAGGTTTTTACGGATGGATTGTTCAGCCAGATAATCCAATTCCCTGGCCGGCAGCATCTTAAAATGCGGCATTTTGCCAAGATAGCGACGGACCGCTTCGCGCATTTGCCCCCCCATATTTCTGGTGTGGAAACCAGTTTATTGAGCAAATCTGACGAAAAAAATCCCCTGCGCACAAAGAGCAAGTCAACCCGTTGATGCAAAAACCACTAGGCCACTTCGCAAGAGGCCATCTTCTGCGCGATGGACGAAAAGGCTGCCGCAGCCGGGGAATCTTTATGTTTCTGCTGAAAGGCCACCCCGGCATCGCCACACACCACCATTTCCGGATCGAATGGTATGCGCCCCAGAAAGGGTACCCCCATCTGATGTGCTGTCTGCTCGCCGCCGCCAGTCCCGAAAAGATCGATTTTACATTTGCAGTGTGGACATTCAAGGCCACTCATATTTTCAAGTATCCCGAAGATGGGCATTTTCACCGTTTTACAAAAATTTATGGATTTTCGCACATCCGCCAGCGACACCTCCTGGGGTGTGGTTATGATTACGGCTTGGGCATCGGTGATTGTTTGGGCAATTGTCAGGGGTTCATCACCGGTACCCGGAGGAGCATCGATAAGCAGAAAATCGAGATCTCCCCAAGCGACCTGGCCGATAAATTGCTGAATCACGGAATATTTCACCGGCCCCCGCCAAATGATGGCGTCATCATTATCCGGCGTTAACGACTCCACGGATACCACGGCGAGGTTTTCACTATATTGCTTGGGTACCAGCTGCTGTTCGGCGTTCATGTCGAGAAGCCCCTCGAGTCCGAGCATACCGGGGATATCTGGGCCATGCAGGTCCACATCCAATACTCCCACCCGGTGCCCTTTTCCGGCGAGCGCCAAAGCGAGGTTAACACAGGAACTGGATTTGCCCACCCCTCCCTTACCACTCATGATGATAAATTTTCGCTTTATTCTTTTTAAAGCGCCTTTTACCGCAGCTTCAAGTGCTGCCTTGGGATTAGGTGGATTTTTTGCTTCATTTACACTGCCGTGAATCTGTACCATGTCGTTGTCTTCCTTGCCAAATTAATGATCTTAAAGCTTATAGTATATTGGCGCCTTAGGATTTCTCAAAAATCCTACCCACATCTTTATGTCCGCACGCAGGACATTTTTCAGGTCGTCGTGTGCCACAATCCTGCTCCCAAACATAGCGGCAGGCTTGGCAACCGAATTGCCGATTTGCGTTGCTTAAACGATAATTGCCGCCTTCCAGCAAGATGGCTTTGCCATGCACCAGCGCCTCTGCAACAATCTGCCTGGCCCTTTGAACAATCCTTCCAAAGGTGGCCCGCGAAACGCCCATCTTCCGGCCGGCGTCCGCCTGAGACAGTCCTTCCAGATCTGCCAAACGGATGGCCTCCATTTGATCAATGGTCAATCGCACCTCTTCCAATTCGCGCAACGGCACACCGCGTGGTTTAAAAAAACTGGCACTGGGATCACATGCAACAATTCGATTTTTTTGTGGTCGTGCCAAATCAACTCCGGTCCAGGCAGATAGGTGCAACGCCCTTGAATTGGGTTCCTACGCATGATGAAATGAATAGGAATCGATCGGACAATTTACATATAAATGGTTAAAAAATAAAGCACATAAAAAATGAGCCGATCATGGGCCCCACAAGGAAGAAATGGCCTCCGTTAAAATGAAAGCCCGACTTCGACCAAGGGGCCTGAAAAATCAACATCGGCAATCACATCATCCTCGTCAACATCTATTTTATCGTAGCGGTAACCGCATGAAATGAAAATCGGGCCGGCCCATTGATACCTCAAACGGCCCAACAAACTGAAAATTTTATCATCGCCAATTGCGATCCCGCGCCCCTCCGCCTCAATGGTGAAATGATCCGTAGGCATAATTTGGACCCCCAGATAGAGCATGGGAACAGGAAGCGTTATGCTATGGCGCTCGGTCACAGTGGTTGTACCGGACAAACCGGTAATTCTAGACGCCAGATCAAAAATTCGAATATTCAACCCCATATCGACATTAAGCATGCCTGCAGATCCAGTTTTAACAAAGGGCAGCCCATAATAAAAGCCGATATCATATTGGTTCACAGTGATTTTTGAGTCCAATTGCGCATCGGCATTAAACGTGACATCACCATAGTTTAACGCAATGGACTTGCTGCCGGTTCCATCAAACTCAGCGGGTGCTCCCACCAGATAGATATTGGGAAAAAAGATCGGCAGATCTAATTTGATGCGTCCGAACAGACGATTTTCATCATCGAAATCCAAGTCCTCTTCAAGATCGATGGTGTCTGAATCACTTATGGGTCGATACCCCAATTCACCGTTTATGGATTGCTGCCACCCACCGACGGTTAGCTCCAATCCGACCGCTTCGACTCTGGCAATGGCAAGGCTGAAAATGATCAATAACCAACAACTTATCTTGTACCCCATTGACTCCTCCTGAAATTTCTAAAACCAATCCGTGTCAACACCCCAATTTTAGGCTTTAAGATAATTAGCTTGGCAAGGATAGAGGCAGGACGCTGTAATGCAATACCGTGACGGCCGATAAACGCAGTCCAAATTAATTATTTGAAAGCTTAAAGAAATTCAAGGCAGCCGCTAATTCGATGGAGGCGCAACGATTAGCTTTTGCCCTGGCTGAATCACGCTCCCCGGTTTCAGCTGGTTCATCTTAAGCAATTGGTCTACTTTAAGTTTATATCTCCTGCTGATGCTATACAGTGTTTCCTTAGCTTGAACGACATGGTATTGGGTCTGTTTCCGGGTCCCGGGCGCATCTGTTTTAGCTGGTGACACTGGGGTTGCAGCAGACTCCCGGAGCTGTGCGAGTTGTTTTTGTATGGTCTCCAGGCTCATGGTCAAATGATCCATGCGAAGGGACATGGAGGCCTCGGTACGATCAAAACGCCCCTTGAATTTTTCAAATGACTTTGCCTGTTCCCATATGCGGGTCACCTTTTCATCAATGGCTGCAAATTTATCCAACCGATCTTCAAGCTTTTTAAGTCTTTGATCGTATGACGCCAGTTGCCCTGTACCGACCGCACCACCTGATGGGCCTTTGACCAATATCAGCAACGCCGCAACCAAAGCGACTATCGCTGCGACCAGCAACACCAGCAATAGCGGTGTTTTGATCAAAGCGCCGGGTTTTTGCTGGCCATTGTGATCTTGCCAAGGAGAAAATTGCTCTTCATCAAATTTTTCTTCTTCTATAGTAGACGCTTCTTTATTTGCCCTTTCTCCTGTGTCTTTCCACTTCATTGGTTCACCTCAAAAACGCCCAGTTGGTACCAAGCAATTTAAAGCCTTCATCAAACTCCTTTTATATAAACTAAAAGATTTAATTTTATCAAGTAGAAACATCGCCTTGCGCTATATCTACCACGGGGCTGAACGGTGGCGCGGGCAAACCGTCTCAGGGTGTGTACAATTATGGCGCCGCAGT
>JASFKE010000013.1:0-16742 GCA_050118795.1 Desulfobacteraceae bacterium
ATGGGTTCCGAAAACCAAATCCACATAGGGCATCCGCTTCAGAATGCGGCGGCCCTCTTGTTGGGCGACACAACCACCAATACCGATAATCAACGCCGGGTTGCGCTTTTTCAGGGGCGCCAGCCGGCCGAGAAAGCTAAACGCCTTTTGCTCGGCTTTATCCCGAATTGAACAGGTATTAACGATGATAATATCGGCTTGATCCAACTCGTTGGTGGAAGTGTACCCCAAATTGGTAAGGCGGCTTTGAATCTGTGCACTGTCATACACATTCATCTGGCATCCCATGGTGTTGATATATATCTGCTTCATAGGGTTGGCAAGTCCTTCGGTTGGGTCATCCCATCTGCTTGGGATACAATATACGTTTCCAGTCACGTCATTTTGCAGTGTGCAATCCATTTCCATTTGCAGGATCGATACGCTCTATCAGGATCGATTGACTTAAATCATCCATAACATCTTTTGCAACCCCCTCACACCCCGGTGCCATCGCTATTGATATCAGGCCGGAGGCGGCGTCGAGGGTGGTGACGACCGCCACGCCGTCATAGGCCTCAAATATAAACTTGATGAAACTGATCTGGCGCCGGTCAACACGGTACCTCTGTTTCGATGTCTGCATAGCCCTATCTCCTGGCAGTGCTTTTTGCCTGCATTCACTCTCAACGCGGCAAATTCCTTGTAACACTGGCCATGATCCAAAAAAACGGATCTTACCGCACAAATGGTTGTCTGAGATACCAATATAGGATATGGCCCAATCATGCAAATGCAATGGAAAATATTGCAACCCGACCCGGCTCAGGTGAAAGCAATTCAGGCGCACTTAAATTGCAGCCCCATCACCGCAAAGGTACTGGCGAACCGGAATATTTCGACACCGCCACAGGCTGACCAATTTATTCGATCTACTTTGGATATCCTGCCGTCTCCCATGGGTCTCGATGACATGGACGCCGCGTGCCAAAGGATTTTCAAAGCCTTAAAACAGAATGAAAAAATCCTCCTGTTCGGTGACTACGATGCAGACGGCGTCACAGCCGCGACCCTATTGTACACCTTTCTCAAAAGCGCCGGAGCCGATGTGGTTGTCCATCTCCCCCACCGCATTAAAGAGGGGTATGGATTGCAGGCCATGCACATCAATCAATTGGCGGTCCCTAAAAAAATAAACCTTATCATTACCGTGGATTGTGGATCCAACAGCCAGGAGGCCGTTAGCGCCGCCAAACGATTTGGGATCGATGTTATCATTACCGATCACCATAACTTTGATACGCTGCCGTCCGCCCTGGCTGTGATCAATCCTAAAAAACCCAATCAACCCGAAGGACTTTCAGGTCTGGCAGGTGTCGGTACCGCTTTCTACCTGGTCATCGGATTGAGAATGGTGTTGCGTGAAAACCGATGGTGGGATCAGATCAAAGAGCCCAACCTCATCGAACTCTGCGATTTTGTGGCCATTGGAACAATTGCCGATATGGTGCCGCTCACCGGTGCCAATCGCATCCTGACCAAAGCGGGGCTGAAACAGATCAACATCTGTGCACGACCCGGGATTGAAGCATTGTGCCGGGCCTGCAATGTCCAGGCGGAGACGTTATCTTCCGAAGATATCTCATTTCGGCTGGCCCCTAGAATCAACGCAGCCGGACGCGTATCACACCCCCTTGTCGCCTTTGAATTATTGAATTGCCAGTGCGAAAAACAAGCCCAAAAGCTGGCCGACACCCTGTGCCAATTGAACCTTCGCCGTCAGGATATTGAACGCCAAATTTACGATGCCATTGCCCAGCGTGTGGATGGCCGCGATGATTTGCTGCAGCGTAAAACACTGTTATTTGCCGACGAACGCTGGCACCCGGGTGTATTGGGTATTGTGGCCGCTAAACTGACGGCACGCTACCATCGTCCGGTGGTATTGCTTGCGATAGAGGACGGAATGGGCAAAGGCTCCGGACGCAGCATCGCTGATGTGGATCTCTTTAAAGCCTTGGGGCAATGCGAACACTTACTGGACAAATTTGGGGGTCACCGTTTGGCTGCCGGATTATCCGTACGCGTCGAAAACATTCGCAAACTGCGGCAGGCATTTGAAGAGACCGTCATTCGGTTTACACAGTCGCGCAGCAACGGTCCTTGCCTTGAAATCGACAGCGAAATTGAATTTCACCAAATCAACCCTAAGCTTTTGGATGAACTCAAAGGCCTGGAGCCGTATGGTTCTGAAAATCCAACGCCGATATTTGCCGCCAGAGAAATTCATGTGGTTTCAGCCGCCATGGTGGGAAAACATCACCGTAGGATGTCGTTGATGCAATCTTCACATGGCAGCCCCACTGTCGATGCAATACAATTTAATCTCACTTCGGAAACACCAAGGGCCGACAGGTTCGAACGCCTGGCCTTTCGATTGCAGTGGAATCAATACCGAGGCAGAAAACGAATTCAAATTGTGGTGGAGGATTTTTAACAACGACCCTAAGCGATTTATGCTTGCAAAGCCTGCGTGTTCTTTTTATAGTAATGTGTTACAAAGAATGCAGTGAGCGCTGAAGATAGCTGAATTTGCTGAACACGGTGCTAAAAACAACAAGGTCTAAAGGTATTTCAATATGGGCAAAGTTTTCCGTCCGAGTCATCGAGAGTCAACCCTGCTGTCTAAGATCGAATCTTCAAAAGAGCATGCTCGACGGCGAGCCATCAGCGCCGCTCGCGATCATATCGACACACTTGGCAATGCAATTTCAATGAAATTAGTCGAAAACCAACTGGTTGAAACCAACGATAAAAATGGTTTGGAAGAACAAATCGTAAAATGTCTGGATGGTTTAAGCAGGGCTGATGAATTTGACATCGACTATCTCATTGCACCCTATCGCCAATTGGTTAAACATCCGAATGTGGTCAGCATTTACGTTACGGCCTATCTATTGGAAAAATTGATCGACCACAAGACAGTGGTGGATATCTACGGGTCGGACAACGACATATATGGATGTATCCATGAACAGGTGGCCAAAATTCTGCATTAAACTTTGCCGGGGCCTCTGATCAAATAAACTGACCCGCTTTACCTTGCTTTTGGAAACACTTTCGATGTTGCGGCAAGGACTCATGCCTGAGGTATACAACCTTTGGAAAGATGATCCCAAGCCCGGTGGGTTGTTTGCCCGATTCCGTTATTCAAAGGCCTTGATATGCGTCCCACCTTTATTCCGAGATTGGTCAATGGGCCCTTTGAAGATCCCGGGTTATTTGTCCCCCTGGCCTTTCGCAAAAGAGCCATTCTTTTTGACCTGGGTGATTTGAGTGCCCTGTCCGCCGGGGATATCCTCAAAACCACCCATGTCTTTATTACCCATACGCATATGGACCATTTTTCCGGCTTTGATCAGATGCTGCGTTTGTTGCTAGGGCGGCAAAAATCACTGCATATGTTCGGCCCAAGGGGATTATTAAACAATATTGCCGGAAAACTGCAAGGTTACACCTGGAACCTGGTCCGCCATTACGATGAAGGCCTTAATATCACCGTCACGGAGATTGATGCCCAAACACGCACCACGCGAACTTTCAAATGCCTGGAAAGATTTGCGCCCTCACCGGCCACTATGGGGCCAAGCCGGCTGCCGCTGGCCTATGAAGAACCCGGTTTCAATGTTCAAACCGCTATTTTAGACCACGAGATCCCCTCGTTGGCCTTTGCAGTTCAGGAACGATTCCATATCAACATTCTCAAACCGCGCTTGCAAGAGCTTGGCCTGGAAGCCGGACCCTGGGTGAGCCGATTTAAAAAATTGCTGTATGAAGGCGTCAATCCTGACTCCAAAATCGAGGTACAGCGTGCCAACCGAGCAGGCACTACCACCACCTTGCCCATAGGAGAACTTGCAGAAAACATCACCCGTATCACCGCCGGCCAGAAGATCGCCTACATCGCAGATGTAGTTTACAGTACTGAAAATGAAAGAAAAATTATCAAGCTTGCGCATAAAGCCGACCATTTATTCATTGAAGCGGCCTTTCTGGAAAAAGACCATAGCATTGCAAAGAAGAAATACCACCTAACCGCACACCAGGCCGGTATGTTAGCACACAAATCCCAAGTACGGGAAATGACCATCTTCCACCACTCTCCTCGCTATATGGATCAAGCACATTTATTCCAGAAAGAAGCAAGGCGTTCTTTCAAGGGACCTCAATCCCTGCAGACCGGGTGATCAGTAAAAAGAATTTTTCAACAAAGGGGTTTACGATCATCTCGCAAACGGCGCTTGTGTCTTGGGTTTTGTGAGGAAAATGACATTATCCCCTTGACTTTAGCTCAAAATCATTTATTATTACGGTAATCTTCATGGGCCCGCTTACATCTTGCAGGCCGGTTTCTTTCCGAAGGAGCATCCATCCTAGTGGCAACCTGAAGTTTGGGACTAAGAGAATTTTTTGAAAGGAGAAAAGTCACTATGGCAAATGGAACCGTAAAGTGGTTCAACGAGAAAAAGGGCTTTGGTTTCATCGAACAAGAAGATGGACCAGACGTTTTCGTTCACTTTTCAGGGATTAACGGGTCCGGCTTTAAAAGCCTGGTAGAAGGCGATCGTGTGACCTTCACCGTAGAAGACGGCCCCAAAGGCCCTGCGGCAGTGAATGTCACCGTAGAGTAGTTTTTGTTTCCCCGCTAAAATTTGAAGGCGTTCTGCTTGCAGAGCGCCTTTTCTTTTTCCCGCAAGTGGGAGGGCAATACAACACACCCTGCAGTTGCACAAAAAAGGCAGTTTACTACAGTGGTGTACCCATATAGAGGTAATACTTATGATCGACATCATAAAGAGATTTTTCGGCAAACCCGGCCCAGTTGATACCGCCAGCGACCACCAAGCCGGTGCGCATGATCTTTACGTCGCTGTCTGTGCGCTTTGCATCGAAATTGCCAGTATTGACAATGAATTTACTCCCCAAGAGTTGGACGCGCTTTTATCCATTCTTAAAGAGAAGTATCATCTGTCCACCGATAATGCACAAGCGCTGATCGCCTCAGCCGACAAGGCTTTGGAAGATAGCGTCGACCTGTGGCAATTTGCTCGGCTGATCAATGAAAACTACACCATTGAGGAAAAAATAGCCATAATTGAAATTTTGTGGCAAGTTGTTTACGTCGATGGCAAGATGGATGAACATGAGCACTATTTAATGAATAAACTCTCTAGCCTGCTGCGCCTGTCCCATAATCAGCTGATCGAGGCAAAACTAAAAGTTCTACACGCACACTAACAGCTCGCTATATCCCCTAAGGGCACACCATACCCCCTAAGGACACACCATACCCATAGACAAGGTATGTGCTGCAGGATTATGCTTCCGGTAAAATTTCACCGTCGAAGGAGTTCCCAGCACATGAGCACTTAAAGTACTTTCACGAAGCAGATAAGGGTGCTTGAAGAAAATTATCATGCCAAGTCGCCATGTCATGCACTATCCAGATAGTGTCGCCTGACAAGTTGATTGATCTGCACCTGTTGGGGTATGGAAAGACGTTCAAACTCTATGCCCACGCGTTTTATGGAGTGGGAAGCGGCGGAGGAAGGTGAGACTTTCTCTATTTTTGAAATAAGCTTGCAAGCCACCTCTTTGACAAAGAAGCCCTTGCCCCCGGCAAAAAGGTCCAAAGTCAGAGTGTCTTTCCTGGCCAGTCTTTTCGATACTGCGTCGATATCCACAAATGTAAACGCCATACCAGTGGAGCTGATTTCAACCACTTGCCCCATGGTTTGGGGCTTCGTATCAATAATCACATAGAGATTATCTAAAACCGAAACACGATCATCCTTGCGACGGTTTTGGACAGGGCATTGGCTATTATTTTTGAGACTTGCTGTGTCTCTTAATCCATTTGTATTCAAAGACATCCTTTTGTCTCCATGATGATTGGCATGCATCGTACAATGTATCCAGCCTGCAACCATCGTTCCAAAAACTAAAAGAATTTTAATTGAGAGTCTCATGAATTTTCCAGCCATAGTTCGGTCTATCCTTTTGAAAACAGGCTATTTCTTTTATTTACAGACACTTGTGTTTTTCGACCGTCTTCTATGGAATCTGATTTGGTGCTTAAGGCCTATCCATGTTACACTCGGATGTCCACCCATAAGAAATAGCAGCACCCGACATGATTGCAAAGATTGGCCAAAAAGTACATTTTTTGCACACTCAAAGCGATCTCGAAAAAAAGTGGCGGCAACCTTGCTCTATAGATGCTGCCGGTCATTTTAATAACGGATAAGGTAATCGTCAGCCGCCCCACCCTTACCTATAATCTGAATATTTGACTTGTTTAAAGAACAACAACTTACTTAATATGGAATGAAAATCGACAAGGTGAAAGGTTGAGCTTGTTTGTCAATAGACGATGGATTCTATTAACGGTAGCAGCTTTATTCATTTTCAGTCCCCCTTGCGCCTTTGCACTGAAGGTAAAAGAAACAGATGATTACTATGTTTATTTTCCTGAAGAGGCCGGCCTGCTGGCCGCACGTATCGCTTCGCTGTGCAGCCCGATGGCAGCATTTTTGGAGGAACAGGGCTTGCCCATCAACCACCCGATTCACATTATATTAGATCAAAATTTAGATCAGCCCAAAGCGACAACCCAATTGTATCCCCATCGCGAGATTAGATTGCCCATGCGTGCGCCCGGGGTGTTCGAAGATGGATACACCCAATCTGATCCGTGGCAATACTTTTTATTTAAAGGGTTTTGTGTCCTTGGTATATACAATATACGTTCCGGCCTTCCTGCAGGCGCATATCGGCTATTTGGAGAGATCATCTCTCCAAATGCCATTTTACCCGATTGGACCATCGACGGAATCAGCCACTTGCTTTACGAGCGCTATACCCTTGGCCGGGTATCAGACCCAATTGCAGAAGCCATTATAAACGCAGGCACCATCCCCAGCCTCGATCGGGTCAGTCACCACCCTGAAATCTGGCCTGGCGAATTTAGCTATCGCATCTACGGACGCCCTTTTATCAGGTGGTTGTCCAAGCGTTTTGGATGGGCGAAAATACTGCATTTTTTACAATTGCATGGAAGAGGGATCCTCCCCATCGAGATTGACCTGAAGGCTAAAGATGCATTTGGCATGTCATGGAATCAATTGTGGAACATATTTCAATCCGAACACATCCCCGAAGCATCCCAAAGCCAAGGCATACCCATTGTTGGATATTGGCAGACACCTTACTATTATTGGAACAATGCAGGCGTCTATCCTGGCATTGTGCAGTCCGGAAAAAGAAGCCGTTATGGATTTGTGGATGGACAAAGTTGGCTGTGGCTAAGTGAATACATTGAAGGTGTCTCCAAAATAAAAATTTACCAGCGCGGAACCATGCGCAATGTGGTCTTAAACCATGTGTGGGATCCCGGTCCAGGCTCGGTGGCCGTGACGCGGCATTTTCACACACCCAGCCTGATCCTGTTCGGCCCCCGAATCGGGACCACCCTGATGGATGGTATCGATGAAGTGGTGCCCATCGAACGAAAAATTCAAGGACCGGCCGGTGTTCTACAAATGTCAGGCCCTGTAATGGATGAGGCAGGACGCATTGCCGTTGCCGCCAACTTTGAAGGCAACTGGGATATATGGATTTACGATGACAAATGGCATCGGGTTACCGAAACCCCATCCGTGGAGACGGACCCATGGTGGATCGACGGAAAACTCATTTTTTCCTCAAATACTTCAGGCACATTTCAAGTGTACAACTCCGACATGGAGCCGCTTACCCGTGCTGCCAATGCAGCATTGCTGCCCCGCGGCCATGACTATTTGGATTTGGATGCAGCCGGTTGGCAGCGCAGATCCGTTGATACCGGTCAAGCGCCCCCATTTCAGGAGACCTTTGCGAAAAGCCCGGAGCCTTCTTTGGATAAAGCGAAACAAGAAAACGAGTACCAAGACTACTCCGCCTGGAAGAGCTTGTGGCCGAACTATATCGGCCCCGACTATTTTTTCAACATTGATGATTTCCAGCTTGGCCTTTCCACCAAAGCATCCGATGTGAGCCGCGCCTATACATGGAATGCAGGGGTCCGATACAACCTCGATGATGAGAAGGTAACTTGGCTTTTGGGTTATCATGCCAAGCAGTTCAGAACCCGGGCGACCCAGTACCCTCTCAGCTATGCCACCCAACGTGAGACCGCCGTGGATCAGCAGCACCTGGAAATTAAAGTATCCTGGTCACCACTGGTGATGAAAGAGATGACCCTGGCAGCCAACTGGCGATATCTTACGCCGGAATATGGCCCTATTGATGCAAAAGAGGATTGGTGGGCCAGTATCAGCTGGAAAGATCAAGTGGGTAGCATATATGCTGCCGTGAACCTGGACGCATTCATCGACGGCAGTCAGTCCCTTTATGGAGAGCTGCTGTATTGGTATGGCGAAAAGGTCAATACCATTATTCGCTTTCGGGGGGGAAAGAGTTGGGGGGATTTGAATCCCGGGCGTAACACTTTTCGTCTGGGGGGAAATTCAGGAGAGGGACACTTCACACAACGATCTTCACGTTTATTCGCATTGCGCGGGTTTGACACCAATATTATTGAAGCGGGACAGGCGGCATCTGCGAGTCTTGACATCCTGCGGCCCTTTGCCAAACTTCAATCCGGATATAAGACATTACCGCTCTTTCTACACAACATCACCATCGGCACATTCATCGATGCCGGATTTGCCGCCAACCACTTCACTTGGAACGAAATTTTACTCAGCGCCGGTATAGAAATCATAACCGGCATGCAGCTGGCGTGGGAGAGTAAATCCAATTTAAGCATTGGATTGGCCTGGCCATTGAAAAAACCATCCGACATTGAACAGGATGGTCCGACTATATTAATCCTTATAGGCCAGCCGCTATAGTTGGCCCCTTAAGTTACATAAAAAAGATGGCAAAAGGGTTGAAATGCCTATATACAGGCTTTAGGAAACTGATTGTAAACCTACTGTCTAACCCATACATAAGTGAGCGAGCAACCCCTGATGAATCCATTCTGGCACTGGTGGCAGCAGATACCCGAAAATTTAGACCCGGTTATTTTTGAAATCGGCAGCTTCAGACTGCAATATTACGGACTCATGTACCTGGTGGCATTTGGTGTCACCTATGCACTGGCCAGCTACCGTATTGCCAAGGAGCAGCGCTGGGAGCTATCCCAAGATCAGTTGCAGGGTTTGATCACATCAATGGTTGTTGGATTGGTGATCGGCGCTCGTTTGGGTTATGTTCTTTTCTACAATCTGGGATACTACCTTCGCCATCCTTTGGAGATATTATTGCCGGTCAGTTTCAAGGGCGGCATTCACTTTACCGGAATATCCGGCATGTCCTATCATGGAGGATTGATTTGCACCATCATCGGCGCTTGGTGGTTCATTCATAAAAACAATCTTGACTTTAAAAGCATGGCGGATCTTTGTATCCCCTGCATTCCCATCGCTTACACTTTCGGCAGACTGGGCAATTTTATCAACGGGGAACTGTGGGGACGGGCCACCGGCGTACCTTGGGGTATGTACTTCCCAACCGGCGGACCAGTTTTGCGCCACCCGTCTCAACTTTATGAAGCTTTTGGAGAAGGGATATTGCTTTTTACAATTCTTTGGCCGCTGCGCAACAGAATCCGCACGCCCGGCGCCATGCTGCCCATCTACCTCATCGGCTACGGTGCAATCCGGTTTGTTATCGAATATTTCCGCCAGCCGGACGAACACCTGGGGATGGTGTTGCTCAGTTTTTCAATGGGGCAGCTGCTTTGCGCAGCCATGATTTTTACAGGATTTGCGCTTTATGGACTCTATGCGCAATCCAACAGTTCTAAATCATAGTCAGGTTGACTTCAAAAGTCGGGCTAAATAGACAAAAGCATTTTCAAAGGTCTTATCATCCATATGCATGAAAGAGAGTCTGAAAAAAAAGCGGGCTTCCGGTGTAAAAGAGAAATCAGCACCCGGGCTCCATGGAACCGGTGACAGGGTCACAGGCCGATCGCTTTTCACCCACAAGCTAAAACCAGCCTGATGCCTTGAGACACTTAGATAGTCTATTGTATCGATAAGATCGACCAATCTGTCTTTCCGATATGCCATGGTCCTGCTCACATTATCCAGGTGTTTTTGAAAATGACCTCGTTTTAAGAACTCGCGCATACCGCGCTGCATTAACCCGAAAGAGGCAATGTCAGATGAAAACTTTGCGTATAAAAATTTATCGAAAAGGATATCCGGCACCACCATAAATCCCAATCTTATACCTGCCACCGTTGCTTGGGATAGACTTTTGATGTGGATGGTTTGTTCAGGACATATATCAACAAACCTCGTGCCGGTGCGCGTTCGAAACTCGGACAGAAAGTCATCTTCAACAATGTAAAAGCCATGTCGGCTTGATAGACGCGCAATGGCCTCCTTTTTCTTCTGGCTATACGCCAAGCCGGTGGGATTATGGACTGTTGGCATTGAATAAAAGAGCCGAATGGGAGCCTGTGCCAGCTTTTCTTCCAGACAGTCCAGGTTTGGCCCGTCACCATCAAAAGCAACGAAATGACGTGCCTTAAAAAGAGAGATGGCTCCTGGATAGGTCGGGTCTTCAAATAACATGGATTCGGAAAGATTGGCTGCAAATACCTTGGCCACCAAGTCCAGTCCTTGTTGGGCGCCTGAAATGATCACCATCTTGTGTGCTGAAACATGATAAAACTGGCTCAATACGCCAATCAAGCCCCTATCGCCTTCCGCCGGAGTGGGCGCCAGGGCGTGCGCTTTTTCATTTTTAAACAAACGATTAAAGAGATCTTGCAACTGTTCATAGGGAAAAAGGCTCTCATCCAGATAATCGGTATTAAAATCAAAAATTGCCTGGGGAGCCGCCACCTTCTCCGGATACCGCACATATGATCCGCTGCCCACCCTGTTCTCTATCAACCCCTCATTTTTTAGGGCTTCAAAGGCACGATGGACGGTCAGCTTATTACATTTAAAGTCATCAGCGAACTGGCGTATTGACGGGATCTTCTCTCCAGGCGTATAGTCGCCTGCCACGATGCGTTTCCGAATGGTTTGTGCAATATGGATATAGCCGGATGGTTTCATATTCACCCTTGACTTATTTAATACATTTGCCTATTTGTAATACATTAATAGAATAATTGTTACACATTATGCAACCCCTGCATCTATTTTTGTCGAAGGTCATCGGAAAGGAAGAGACAATGACACGTGAAAACATCAATAAAGGTTTTGCTGAAATGTTCAAAAACGGCGTGATTATGGACGTCACCAATGCAGAACAGGCCCGCATTGCCCAAGAAGCCGGCGCCTGTTCGGTTATGGCGCTGGAGCGGGTGCCTTCGGATATCCGCAGTGACGGCCAGGTGGCCCGCATGAGCGATCCCGCAATGATCCAAGCCATTATGGACACGGTCAGCATTCCCGTAATGGCCAAGGTACGCATCGGCCACTTTATGGAGGCGCAGATCCTCCAGTCCATGGGGGTTGATTTTGTTGATGAGAGCGAAGTGCTCACACCGGCCGATGAAGTCCGTCACGTGGACAAAAGTCAGTTTGAGGTCCCTTTTGTGTGTGGCGCTCGCAATTTGGGCGAAGCCTTACGCCGTATCAACGAAGGCGCTGCCATGATCCGCACAAAGGGTGAAGCCGGCACCGGCAACATCGTCAATGCCGTAACCCACATGCGCGCGATTACGGAAGAGATCGAGGCCCTCAAGGGTATGGATGAACATCAATTGACAATGGCGGCTGGACAGATGCGCGTGCCGGTTTCCTTGGTCAAAGAGACGCGCGACCTGGGCCGTTTGACCGTGGTCAACTTCGCCGCTGGCGGCATTGCCACACCGGCTGACGCAGCCCTGATGATGGCCCTGGGGTCCGACGGTGTTTTTGTGGGATCCGGTATCTTCAAATCTGAAAATCCATCCAAGATGGCCCATGCCATCGTGCAATCGGTCATTCACTACCAAGATCCGGCCAAACTGGTTGAAATCTCGAAAGGATTGGGTACGGCTATGATTGGCATCGAAAACGATGCCTTGGATATCAAAATGGCCGAACGGGGCGTGTAATTCAATGATTGTCGGACTGCTTGGATTACAGGGAGCCTTTCTGGATCACATCCCCCATTTCCATCGCCTTGGTGTAGAGCATACCATCGTTCGTGACCGGCAAAGCCTTCACCGTGTCGACCGCCTGGTTATTCCAGGCGGTGAGAGCACGGTGATAACCAAATTCCTGTTGGAATTCAACATGGCCCAGCCCCTTAGAGAGCGGATTGACAGTGGTATGCCGGTATGGGGCGTATGCGCAGGCGCCATCGTCCTCGCCCGGGAGATCGACGGCGCCGCTGGACCGCTTGGGGTTCTTCCCGCGGCCATCACCCGCAATGCCTACGGCCGCCAGATCCACAGCCGCCAGAGATGGATCGATATCCCCCTTTTTGATGTGGGCTCATACCCTGCAATCTTCATTCGCGCACCCAGATTTGATCACCTGGACACTGCGGTAACCGTCCACGCCAGCCTCGACGGCGACCCTGTATTCATCCAATCCCAACACGTGATGGCAACCACTTTCCATCCCGAACTCAACAAAGACGGGATGTTCCACCGATATTTTCTTTCGCTGTAATTATTGGCTTTATGGGCGGGGAATGAAGAGGATTGGCTTTGGGAACGGGTTTTTTTGCCGTTGAATTTTAATCAGGACTACGGCTTTTGGGTTGCCTGATACACCGGGCCAGCTATTGTGTATCTGCGGTTAACTTAACAACCTCCCCGGATTCGTATAACTGCCGAAACACATCGATGATCTCGGGATCGAATTGGGTGCCGGCCCCGCCATACATGATTTCTAAAATTTTCTCCTCTTCCATTCGTTTACGGTAGGCGCGGTCTGAAGCGATGGCATCATAGACATCGGCAACACTTAGGATTCGAGCCAGCAACGGAATCTCCCGTCCTTTTAATCCGTCTGGATAGCCTTTGCCGTCAAATCGTTCATGGTGGCCGCGAACAATCAGCTTTTCCCGATGCCAAAGCCCTAGGTTATCCATGATGTCGGCGCCTATGATCGGATGCTGCTGGATAATCGAAAACTCGTCTCGGCTTAAACGGCCGGGTTTCAAAAGAATCTCATCCCGAATGCCGATTTTGCCAATGTCGTGTAACAGCCCGGCCACATTGAGGATATCTTGCTCTTCGGTGGTGCAGTTCATGATTTTCGCCAATTCCAAGGATATTTGGGTGACCCGGTTGGAGTGCTGTTTGGTATAGGGGTCCCTGGCTTCGATCGCTTTTACGAATGCATAGAGTGTGGCCAATAAATTGTTGTAGATGTTTTCATACAACGCCAGACTCTCCATGGCCGAAGCGGCTTTGTTGGCCATAAATGAGAGGTAGTACAAATCTTTTTCGTTGAATCGCTCTTTGCCGCCGCAGATAAATGCGCTCAGCACCCCCAGGAGTTTAGAACGAATCTTCAAAGGGGTCAGCATGAAAGAGTGGATCTGATCCGGCAGGCATCCGCAGCCGTTATTGTTTTTGATGAGCAGCGGCTGGTCATCCTTGACCACATCAAAAATCAATTTTTGCACTTTTGGGTCGCCGGACCAGGTAAACAAGTCAGGCCCCCCATCGGTTTTAGCATTGGCAATGGGAATCGCTTTTTCCACGGATTCGTTGATCAGGTAAAAACATGCCATATGGGCATGGACATACTCTGTTGTTAAATCCACCAGCTGGTTCAAAACATCCGTGCTTTCCCTCAATGCGGCAAAGTCCGTCATAATCCGGTTTACCACATTCAACTCTTCGTTTTTATCCAATAGATCTTTGTTGAGTTTTTCAAGCCGGGCCTTGCCTTCAACCTCTTTGGTTAGAAGCATGTTCTCGATGAACAACTTGCGTTCACGCAACACCCGCTCCACGGATATTTCCATTTGGCGAAGGTTGATCGGCTTGATTAGAAAGTCAACCACCCCATTTTTAAGCGTCTGTATGGTGTTATCCAAAGAAGGATAACCCGTCATTACAACCACCGGCATGGTATTGTCATGGTTGCGCACGTACTCGGCCAACTCCAACCCATCCATCTCCGGCATATTGATATCCGTAAAGCAGCAGTCGATGCGGTTGTTCCACAGCACGTCGATGGCCTCTCGGCCATTGCCGGCGGTGAATACATTGTACCCGCGGCTTAGGAAATAAGTACGAGCGATATCTAAAATGCTCTCTTCATCATCGACAAATAGGATGGATTCTTTGGTAGCTGGGTTCATCGGTATCCTGAGAATCGTTCAAATTGACACTTGGCGCATAGGCGATTTGATCGTTATGGCCTTAATGCAGCAGCTCCGTTTCCACATGGGCTTATCGAAATTGATGCGACCCTGTTTTTTTATCGGTAAGTGGGAGAATAACTTAACCCGATTTCGGATAAATCAGCCGGAGGGTCTCACGTCGTTGGGGGGGGGAATTTCAAAATGAGAGCCACCTGCCGCAAGGCCTGTCATTTTGAAACTTCATCTCCAGTTGAAAAAAAGTCATTTTGCATCTTAAGGCCTATTGGAAGAATTTCCTTGACGGCATGCTGCCGGACGGATATTTCAGGCCATCAAATGCCGCAGGGTATTTTTTACTATCTCAAATGGAAGCGAAACAACCTTGACCAGTGCCACGGAATCTCGCCCCTTGCGTATCGGTTTATTGAGCTACCGCAGTCACCCCTATTGCGGCGGCCAGGGTGTCTACATACGAAATCTTTCCCATGCACTATGTAAGTTGGGCCATCGGGTGGAGGTGATTTCAGGTCCGCCCTACCCTGAGTTGAACAATGGGGCGCGCTTGCATCGCCTGCCCAGCCTGGATCTTTACAATCCGGATGACCTGTTTCGCACCCCATCGCCCAAAGAGTTGACCGATCCGGTCAATTTGATGGAGTGGTTGGGTGTCTCCACCATGGGATTCCCTGAACCGATGACCTTTGGTATACGCGCAAAACGGTTTATCCGGACATTTAATGGCCGTTTTGATATTTTACATGACAATCAAAGCCTCTCATACGGCATAGGCGCTTTGGCCCGTCACATTCCTACTGTGGCAACCATACATCACGCGATCACGGTTGACCGCAAATTGGCCGTTAGGGCGGAACGATCCGTCTTTAAGAAGATAAAACAGTTGCGCTGGTACTCTTTTATCGGGATGCAAAAAAGGGTGGCGGCCGAACTTAAAAGGCTCATCACGGTTTCCCAATGCGCCCAAAATGACATTATCCGTGAGTTCAAGCTTTCAGATTCAAAATTCAGCGTTGTACCCAACGGCATCGACGTCGACGGTTTTTACCCGTTGAAGCAGGTCGAGCGTCGCCCCTATCGGCTCATTACCACCACCAGCGCCGACACGCCGCTGAAGGGGCTGCGATACCTGCTCCGCGCCGTTGCAGATCTGACCCGAAAATGGCCCAAACTCCATCTTGTGGTGGTGGGGCAACCCAAGAGGAACAGCCCCATATTTAAGCTGATTGCCGATTTAGGCATCAGCCAATATGTTCGGTTCACGGGCGCCATCAGCCCTGGAGAATTTGTGTACCAATATGCACGCGCCTGGGCGGCGGTGGTCCCATCACTGTATGAAGGCTTCGGTCTGCCGGCAGGTGAAGCCATGGCCTGCGGCGTTCCGGTTATCAGCACCACCGGTGGCGCATTGCCCGAAGTGGTGGGCAACGCCGGAATTCTGGTTCCGCCGGCCAATCATCATGCTTTGGCCGAAGCAATTATTTCCGTGTGTACCAACCCCCATCTGGCCCAAACATTGGGCCAAGCCGGCTATGAGAGGGTCATGACCCATTTCACGTGGACAGCCGCAGCACAAAAGAGCGTCGATGTATACCGCCAGGTGATCAATGATTACCGTTAACTTTCAAAAGTTGTCTCTGGAGTGCGCAGATACCATTTTGGACATTGGCTGCGGGTCAGGGCGCCACACAGCGGCCGCATACGATCTCCACAAAGGTTTGGTGGTGGGGGCGGACACGAATCTGGACGACCTGAAAGCGGCTGAGGCCAGACTGAGCTGGCACGAAAATTTCAACCGGCATGAACAAAACCGATGGTCTTTGGCCGGCGCCGATATCACCGCCCTGCCGTTTAGAGATCAAAGTATGGATTTGGTGATTTGCTCAGAGGTGTTGGAGCATATCCCCAATCCAAACCTTGCCATTGGAGAGTGTATCCGTGTCCTGCGCCCCGGAAAGCACATGGTGGTCAGCGTGCCGCGCCGATGGCCTGAAACCATCTGTTGGGCTCTTTCGCGCCAATACCGAACCACCGAAGGCGGCCATATTCGCATCTATCAATCGAAAAGACTCATTCAGGATATCCAATCTTCAGGCATGATCCACTGGGCAACACATTACGCGCACAGCCTGCACGCCCCATACTGGTGGCTCAAATGTCTAGTGGGCCCCCATCGAGACCAGCTATGGCCGGTGGCCCTGTATAACCGTTTTTTAACCTGGGATTTAATGGAAAAACCCCGGATGACCCGCCTGATGGAATCCTTGCTTGATCCCATCATGGGAAAAAGCGTGGTGCTCTATTTTCGCAAAGAAACAGATCAGAGCAGTTCCTAGGGCCTATGCAAAAAATTAAGCAGCTTG
>JASFKE010000014.1:0-16716 GCA_050118795.1 Desulfobacteraceae bacterium
AGATCGATATCCTCCACACCATTCATGCGCTCAAGCAGGAGGTGATCTACCTGCGCAAGCAAGTGTGGCCCCTGCGTGAAATCGTCAGCCACGTGACCAGGGAGGAGACAGAACTGATTCACGACAGCACCCGCCTTTTCTTCAATGACGTATATGAACATGTGGTGCAGGTGATCGACACCATCGAAAGCTACCGCGATTTGCTGGGCGCCATGCTCGAACTGTACCTTTCCATGGTAAGCAACCGCATGAACGAAGTGATGAAAGTGCTGACCATCATCGCCACCATCTTTATCCCCATCACCTTTGTGGCCGGGATTTACGGCATGAATTTCAAATACATGCCGGAACTGGAGTGGCCGTGGGGCTATGGGTTGGCCTGGGTTATCATGGGCGGGATTGCCGTCGCCATGATCGTCTTTTTCAAAAAAAAGAAATGGCTGTAAGGAAGCGTAATGGAAAAAATGGGCGCAATTTTCCTGCTCAAAGAGCTGTTCAGTCTGCGGGCGGCCACGGATATTATCCTGGTCACCGCAGTTCTGAGGCTGGGAACCTGGAAAATCGTGACCGGTATCCTGCTGGCCATAGCCCTCTTTTCCGTGGCCAGCATGCTCGATCTTCGGGGCATCGAATGGATCTACAGCAACCTGAGCCCGAATGATGCGTGCCACAAAAATCAACAGCCCTGTCAACAGAACGGAGATGTCGACCATAATAGTCGTTTTACTCCTGTATATAAGTCATCATAAGGCTTCTTCCCCAAAAAAAACATTCATTAAGTAGGACAGCCGTTTGCGCAGCACGGCATAAGAAAAATGATTTTTGGCAATTTCGTAATTGTAGTTCACGATCTTTTCTCTTAACTCATCAGATTCAAGAATTTCATGAACCTTCTGGATTGTTTTCTTTGTCAGGTAGCCATCCATGACGACCAGGTCAAAACCTTTGGGCTCGATATCGCGTATAAAAATCGAGTAACGGTTTATCAGCATCGGTTTTTTAAAGTAGATGGCTTCAAGAAAGGCATTGCCAAAACCTTCGTAAAGACTGGGGTAGGTGATAAAATTGGCATACGGGTAAATATCCCACAGGGAGTAGTTGTTTTTACGATCGGCGTCTTCATTGAGCGGATCCACCACCTTTGTGCTGATAAAACATAGACCTACACCGCTTTTCTGGGCGTCCTCTTTTAACCATTCAGCGTATTCATAACCTTCATCGCCGGCCTCATGGGATATGAGCAGCTTGTATTTTGGGTCTTTCAGCTCCTTAACCAGTTCTATGGCATTTTCGATCCCTTTGCGCTGAACAATCCGCGTGGGCTGGAGTATAATTTTATCCTCAGGGCTTAATCCTGACGATCGATAAAAATCGTTATCATTTTTGGATGTTACAGGTGGAGGGGAATCAAAATCGACAACATTCGGTATGATCACGGAACTGATGCCTGTTCGCAAGGCCAACTGTTCCTGGGCATCGGAATTGATCACCACATGTTCAATATTCGGCAAATTCGGCGGAAACGCCATGCGAAGGTATTCACCTACGGCATTGACCAGATAGCGTGTTCTTTCCCAGTAAAAATCATGGTGGTGGGCGATGGTTGGTATTTGGGTTTCAGACACAAATTCGGTCAAAGCCAGAGCCAGGGGCACATGCATGGGTAAGGCTAAAATATTTTCAGGTATGAGCAACTCTATTGAAAATTGATCAACAAACTCTTGCAACTGCACCTTGAGCAGGGATTTGATAGCATGGATTGTCTCGGTTACCGCAGCCTTGCGCCCTTTGCAGCCAAATATTCTGTCGTTGATCCATCTGTTTTTTTCATACTGAAAGTGGGCCTCCGGAATAAGATAGCTTCTATGCGGCGATCTATCCAGTTCGCCGGCGCACCAGAAGCAGGAATGCCCCCTTTGCCTTAACACTGTTGCCCACTTGCCGGCTTCCATTGTGACGCCGTCAGTGCCTGCGAACCGGGTTGATATGAATCCGATGTTTTTTCCCATTTCTTTCATCTCCTAAGGGTCGCGACAAAAAATAATTGTGCCGGATTGCGCCGGGATTTGGTTCATCTGCAAGGCGCATTGAAGGTTGCATATCGAGATATGTGGCCTTCAATGCAACACATCTGCCGGGGATTGGGCGCCGGCATTGCCACCTTTGAATGTCTTTGGTGGTGTCTTCCTGAACACCCCTGATCATTCTCTCCGCTTTGATGATACCGATTCCTTCATACTTTCCAGAATGTGCGAGGCGTCCGATATATCGTGTTCAAAAAGCTTCTTAATCAGCGGGATATAAATGCTGTGATCGTTCATCTATGCGGTCCCTTTTCAACGGTTTTATTTTAAAGTACGGAAAGCCGGATTCCAAAACAAGGCAAGATCTGTGCAAATTAATCGTTCTGATTTTCTGGCGTGGTTATTTTATAGATATCATAGCTGTCTGTAATATCAAGACAATTAGTTGGTGAAACGAATTCCCGGTTTGTTTAAAAAGCGTATTACAAATCGATCATCGCCTTTTTTGAACCGCATACAGCGGACGCAGCAGTTCCGGTCTGTGGGATATCGGACATTGGATTTCTTTTGTCGGGAAACCTGTGTGTTGTGCCGCCGTCCCTTCATTTTTACCACGTATTATCTAAGGTCCTGTAAAAAAGGATATTGTTGTTTTATATATAAAACAACGAAAGGAACCCAAGCCGTTTGCCATCCATCGTTGCCTGACCGGATCTCATTTTTTTATATAGCGCTAAAAATATATATTGTCTTATCAATATATTACAATACTGGCATCTCTTTTGCTTCGATCATAACAAAGCGTAAAATACCATGACCGACACCCAGACCAAAGAGATGCAAGTCATTGGATAATTCTTTTAAAAAAAGGAAAGGAGATTGATAATGCCGATAAGCAAAGAGGAATTTCTCGCACAGATAAAAAAAAAGTACGATGATCTGAATTACAAGTGGAACATCGAGCGTAACAAGTTGGAGGCCAAGGCCCAGATAGAGAGCGCCGAAGTTCGAAAAAAATTTGAAAAGAAGCGCGAAGATTTCCGTAAGTATCGAGAAGAATTGAAAGATAGACTTAGCGACCTGGATGCGGCAGGTGAAAACGCCTGGGGTGAAATGAAAGAGGGGGTGGAGAGTGCATGGAAGGCGCTGAGAACGGCTTTCGAAAAGGCCACCTCGCAATATAAAAAAAAATAGCGTTGCTCCAGGTCTGCATCATTTTGCTTACACTCAGGCTCTGATGGCATATCCTCCACTATTTCCGCAGCCTGGATATCGGGTATGTCCTCAATAACATCTGCGGCATCATCAGGGCTGAGAAGACTGAGCAACCGTAACCGTTTTTCTTCCGTCAGCCTTGAGATGGCTCTGGCCGTCTCCGATGGGCTAAGTGTATTTAGAAATCTCATCAAATCAGCGCTGTTTTCCATGGCGATCAAATCGCTGAGCATTTCCCAGCTGGGAGCTAAATTTTTCATCTTTAACCTCAGGAAATTTTGATATTAGCTTAGGCAAGGTGGTCTTAAAATGGTTGTTCCCTAAATGGTGAATCCCAGACCTGGACAGCTGGTGGGATATAAATGGCCGTTTTTAAAATGAACAGCTTCTTTTGCGGGATCGTTCTTCAAATCAAAATGACCGTCCAGGTCGGCATGGGTAACGTTGGGCCGAGCCAGGGCAAAATGGAGCCCGGCGGCGATGCTCAACGCCGATTCGTCCATGCAGCCCACCATGACATTGATGCTTGCTGCCCGGGCCACCGCATCAATCTGCATGGCTTCGGCCAAACCGCCGGTTTTCATCAGCTTTACATTAACCATGTCCACCAGGCCCTTTTTGGCCAAGCGGAAGACATCTTTCAGGCTCATCAGGCTCTCATCGGCCATGATGGGAATTTGGGATTGTCTGGTAATGCGGCCCAAAAGCTGGATTTCGCTACGTGGCGTGGGTTGCTCGAACAGTTCCGGATCGGCTTTGCCCGTTCCTTCCACAAAGCGCATCGCTTGGACGTGGGTATAGCCCTGGTTGGCGTCAAAGCGCAGTTTGATGGCCCGGCCGCAAGTTTCACGCAGTTTGCAGACTTTTTGGATATCTGCTTCGACATCCAGTCCGCCTTTTATTTTTAACGCTTTAAAACCTTGCCCCATGTAATGCCTCGCCATATCAAGGGTCTCTTGCAACGGTAAAATGCCGATGGTCACACTGGTCAGCATGCGGCTTCTGAAACCGCCCAGGATCCGGTAAAGGGGCAGACCGGCAACCTTGCCGAGAATGTCAAAGAGCGCCATATCCACCATGGCCCGGGCCGCCGGCATGGGGCCGATCAATTTGCACAGGTCTGTGAAGTGCTTGGCCCGGCTCAGCGGATCGCGCCCCTTGAGCATAGGGATGATCTTGTCTGTGGCAGCGGCCAGCACCTCCTCTGCCGTTTCCCGGGTGATCGCCGGATCCGGCGCCGCGCAGCCGAAACCGCACAGCCCATTGTCTGTTTCCAGGCGCAGAAAAACATTGACTACCTCGCTGATACGTTCATAGGCGATGGTATAGGGCTGATCAAGGCCCATGGCCACCGGCCACACCTCTGCAGCGACGATACGCATAACGGTTATAGCCTCCGTTGATGAATCTCTTCCAGGCTCATCTGTTTGAGGTCCTCCACGAGCGCCGTAAGATGAACGATCATGATTTCCCAGATCTTTTTTCCCTTCTCGGCGCTGGCCAGCAAGGGATTGCCCATGATCCCCGAGTCCGAGATCTTTTCGGTGTAGGCATACCAGGATACGCCCCTTTTGGAAGTAAAATCCAGATAGCGGCTGGAAAACCGGGGAATCTCCTGCAGCACTTCCCCGAGCCGAACCATGTGGGGGCGCACGGCCAAACTGGTGCTGGTCTCGATTTCACCGGCATGCACATCATTGGGTGTCTCCACCAGCGCTTCGATATCCACGTCGCTGGTCTCGCCGGTATCCACGCAGACAAAAATACGGGCGTCGCGGTTGATCATCTGGGCAGCATGGTTAAGAGCCGGTGCATTGCCGCCGTGCCCGTTGATGATGACAAGTTTGCGTATACCATTGGCGGCGGCGCTCATGCCGATATCGTAAATCAGCCGTGACAGGGATTCGTTGCTGATGCTCAGCGTTCCCCTGAAATCGCTGTGGTGGTAGCTGACTCCGTAAGCAACGGCCGGCAAAACTAGCGGTCGCGGATGGGTGCAGGACTCGGCCACCTTACGGGCCAGATAGTCGGCATCAAAGGTGTCGGTGTCCAGCGGCAGATGGGGACCGTGCTGCTCTGTTGAGCCTACCGGCAACAGGGCGATATCCACTGTTTTCAGGTAACGGTCAATCTGCGGCCAGGTCAGATGGCCCCAAATAGGTTCCATGCGGTCCCCGGCTTGCGCAGCGCTGGCTGCGCCGACCTGTTGGGCATCGATCTCATAGGCATAGGGCGCCGTCAAATCCGGATGGGTGAAAACATCGATCGGTTTCCAGGCGCGTCTGTGGCGCTGGACCGCGCCTTGGGCATACTGGGAAAAAATCTGCAGAAGGGGAACACGCAGGTCAACCGGTATGCAGTGCATGGGGGAACATTCGGGATCAAACCGCATTTTCAAAATCTCAGGATGTTCCTTGGGCGGGACAGGGCTGTTCGGTTTGAGGGCCACGGCATTGATTTGGCTGAGCATGTGCATCAATTGTTGGGCTCCGGGTGCCTCCTGGTGAACGCCGTGGGTGGCCAGGCGCTGTAAACAGGCGTCAATCCGCTCCTGGGTATAGCCGCAGTGGCGAGGATCTGTGCCGATGGCCGTGAGCATGCCCACGATGCGCCGACATTTTTCGCACCGGCCACAGGACGTTACCCGGTCTGTGTTCTTGCTGGTCGCATGGCAGGAGACTTGGTGGGTATGAAGTTCGGGATAGCGTTGGGCCAAAATGGTCTGGATCAACAGCTCGGAAAGGGGCCGCATGATGGAAAATACATTGACGGCCCACCCTTTTTGCAGAAAGTAGGAAGAGATGGCGCGGTCAAAGTAGATGCTTTGATCGTACAGGCCGTCATAGTGGCGAATGCCCTGGTGGTTGGCCTTGACGCTGGTATCGAATTCATCGCCCACCAGCAATCGCGCCAACCCTTTTTTACGTGCCAGCGGCAGGACGCCGAACAGAAATACGGCCACGGTCCAGAGCCGTATGGGATATTCATCGGAGCGCACATCCGCGAAATCTTTACGAACAAACGGCAGCTGGCGCAGCATCCAGGCAAAGAGACGATCACTGTTGACCCAGACACGAGCGGTATGGGGCACATTGTCTTTGAAATGGCGATAGGCATTGAGGGCGGTGAACCAGTGGCGGCCGGATTCATTGACGAAAATGGGATGCACTTCACCGGCCGTCGTGGGAGCTTTTTTGCCGCCGCCGTAAATAATTTCATTGATCAGCGCATAACTTAGCAAGCTGTCTTTGCCGCCGCTGGACAAAATACAGTACCGGTTGCGCCGGGTCGGCCACAACTGCCAGCCCTGCTTGGTGAAGCTCCGTTTGCCGGGCACATTGAAGGTCAAGCGGGCGGCAAGGTAGCCGGCTTTTTTAATTACCGGCATTGCGCCTGCTTGGCCCTTCAGGAAGGGGTTGGGCTCGAGAAATTTTTTAACATATATTTCTCTTGCGGTGTTTTCGGCCATGGTCCGCAAAAAACGGCGGTCCTGGTTGTCCAGCAGGCCGTTGAAAACGATCTCCTTGCAAAACAAGCCGTAATTGAGCGCAGGCTGGACCGACATCATGGCTGCCAGGTTTTGGGAATCCGCCTCGGCCGGATCGAAAACCGGCTCTTCGAACCGGTATATGAACTCGAAGGTGCTTCTCTGGTCCCCTTTGAAGGTGCGATAGGGGACAACCAGCCTTTCAGGCTCCAGCTTGACAGGGCCCACTTCGAGGCGATCAAACACCACCAGATCTTTAAGGGGCTTATTATGCGGTATCGCCCTTTCCTGAGCCGGCTGATTATCCGGCTTGATGGTTTTGGGAGCCATAGTGTCACCTACTTGTTGTCAAGATAAGGGGCAATGACAGAGATCAGGCCCTGGGCACCGTCGCCGAGGATATCGAAAGCCGGCAAACCTGTCTCCGACGTAATGGCCGCGCAAGCCTTGCGGACGCCGTCCGGCATCAGATCTTCATGGTTAACCGTTATGGCGACCACTGGCTTTGCGCTCAGCAGCTCAATAGTCTGAATCTGTTTGTCCAGCGGATGGATGGCGTAGCCTTGAAAACCGTCGTACTCTTTGCGGGCCGGCGCGTGCTGCAAGATTACGATATCCGGTCGGCCTGCAGCGAGAATTTCAAAGCCACCGGGGTAGGCCGGGTTCATCAAACTGCCTTGTCCCTCAATAACGATCACCTCCGGTCGCTTATCATTCCAGGCCGACCATACCGTATGTTCGATCTCGCCGGAAACAAAATCGTTGACCAGCGAATCCAGGACAATACTGTAGCGTGCACCTTGCAGCCAGGCCGTCTGGCCGGTGCCCACCAGTTCGGCTTCGCGCCCGCCGGCATTCAGAGCGTTTACCAGAAGCCATGCGGTGGTGCGTTTGCCCACCGCCGAGTCGGTTCCAAGGATGGCGATTTTAAGGGCTGTGACCGATTCGATCTTGCCGCTGAAAAAGTGCAGTGCGCTGCGCTGGGGCGGTTTGCGAATATCACGGATCTGCACAGCTTTTTTCTTGGCAAGGCCGGCCAATTCCAAATCATCGGACAGAAAATCATGCAGACCCGCATCCACGTTCAGACCATTTTCCAGAGCCTCTTGGACGGCGATGCGACCTGCTGCATCCAGCCGACCGCCGTCGGGCGCCAGACCGATGATAAAGTGCGTCAAGCGTTGGCCTTCGTTGGCAACGGCCTGCAGCCCGAGCGCCAAAGAGCCGAAGATCGGGATGCCGCTGTTGCGTCCATCCAGAACATCACCGGCGTCGCCACCCGCATAGCGGTCATCAATAACGCCGAGGATCTTGTAGCGTTTGGTAAAACGCACCAAGCCATGCGCTGTTTTGCCATAGGTGGTGTTAAAGCAGCCCTGGCAATAGACTATGGCGTTTCCTTCGGGCTGTTGCTGTTCGTTCATCTAAGTTTTCCTTCCTGTGAGCAAAACCACATAACGTTCTCCGGGAAGGCCTTCCTTGCGGTGGCGCTCCATCAATGCGATCAAACCGGCGGTGGAGGCCGGCAGCACCTGCAGGCCCTCTTTTTCGCCGATCAGGCGCGTGAATTGCCGCATGGCCTTGTCCGATGCATTGGCTGCCCAGCCGTTGGTTTCGCGGATGGCCTGCAGGGCATGATCGCCGTCAATGGCATGCCAGTTGATCAGCGGTTCGTTGACCGTTGTTTCCCGAATCTTTGCCGGCGGCAGATCTAGACAGGTTTGGTGTCCAAGCAAAAAGGATTGGACAATGGGATTTTTACCGAATGAAGACCCGGCAACGATGCGCGGCATGTGCGATGTTTTGCCCCGGCGGTAGAGGCTGAGAAAACCCCGGTAAAGCCCGGCCAGTGTCGTGCCGTTGGAAACCGGTGCGGCAACGGCGGCCGGGGCGTCGCGCAGCTCGTCGTAGATTTCATAGGCAATCTCGCCATAGGTCTGCAATTGCAGCGTGGTGTTGTCGCCGCCGGGATTGGCGTCGTAGCACTCATGTTCCCGGGCAAAATGACGCGCGGCTTCCACGGCTGCCTCGTAATCGCCGGGCACCTTGCGTATTTCGGCTCCCAGAGAGGCCATTTCGCTGACGCGTTTGGTGTGATAAGTTTCAGGAATAAAAATCAAGCTGCGCAACCCGGACAAAGAGCAGGCTATGGCCATCGCCACACCGTAATTGCCGCAGGTGGCAACGGTTATTGTATCAAAACCGCGACGCAGAGCATCCATGGCCTGGGCAAAAGCGATGCGGTCTTTCTGAGTGCCTGAGGGGTTGCCGCCTTCGAACTTGAGAAAAATCTGGCGCAGCCCCATCTCTCTTTCGATGTTTCGCGCCCGCACCATGGTGGTGTCGCCCACCTGGGAATCGATTATATCGTCATACGCTTCAAGGCGCATTGGCAGCGGTTGGGTGTCGTCAACGGCGATCCGGCGTTGGGCATCCACATCGCGGATAGTGGCGTCGACCTCGCCCATGGCACCGTTCATCAGCGCATAGGGCTTATCCGACACTTCATTGTTCAACATCTTTCCCTCCATAGGTTGTCCGGGAGTTGCCGGTGGCCACAATTAATTTAAATAATATTGGTTGTGCTTCACAAAGATGGACCGGATGCTGAACTAAAGCGGCCCAGCTTAAAAATTAAATGGATCATCTTTTCTGCGAAGCCTTTCTCGGCGGTCAATCCAGCCCACCATACTGACGTATGTATACCCCTTGCTCGGTTCGCTGCGCAGGTCTTGCTGCTGCCGGTTTTCAAGATAGATATCATGCTCAATGTTTATCTGGGCGTCTTTGATAGTGTTGGTTTCATTATTTTCGTTCAAGGTGCACCTCTTAACGGTGGTTGATCCATCAATTCGAAAAAATGGCTCCCTCCGGCGCCGGTTCACATCATCTCTTGCTTCAGTGCCTCGATATTACGGTCGATCTCTTTTTTGAGCGGCGGCGGCAGTTCCGGGATATCCACATTGAGAAATCCCCGTATGATGGTTGAAACCGCCTGCTCCTCGGTCTGGCCCCGGGCCATCAGGTAAAGGATCTCCTCCTGGGCAATTTTGCCTACAGCGGCCTCGTGGGACATCTCAATGTTGTCGGTCTGGCCTTCCAACTCCGGAATGGCGTGGATCACGCCACCATTGAGGATGAGTCCATGGCACTCAAGATGGGCTTTAATCCCGGGGGTCTCGCCGATCATATGGCCCCGGGCGGTAATATGACCCCCGTTGCTGATCGTCCGTGCAATGATCTCGGCCCGGGTGTTGGGTTGCTTTAAAAAGACCCGGCCGCCGACGTCGTAACGGGCACCCGGGCTACCGGCGATGATGCTGTAGATGCGAGTCACCGCCCCTTGCCCGGTCAGAAAAGCCACGGGATCCATCTGCAGGGACCCCACCGGCTTCAGGCTGATAAAATTGCTGACAAAAAGCCCGCCGGCTTCGACTTGGGCGGCGGATCGCGGCCGGACGTCTACCTGATCGGTCCAATTGTGGATCATGGTAAAGATAAGCTTGGCATTCCGTTTAACGAAAAATTCCGAGATGCCGACGTGCAGCCCGGTCTCCAAATGAGGGGAGACAACACAGCCGGTGATAATGTGCAGTTCGGCACCTTCCTCTACAATAACGATGTTGTGCACATTCTGCTGCAACTTGTTCTTGTCCATGTAAAGGCATGCCTGGACCGGATAGATGCTGCGGCTGCCCGGCAGGGCACGGATCACATAGCCATCATGAAGCTGCAATTCGGCGGTGGCCGTATATTTATCGGTATCCACCGGCACTGGCTGCCAGTAATAGCGTCCGATCCAGTCGTAATTTTCAAGTGCACGGCGCATGGGCACGATTTCCAACCCCTCCTGCCTTGTGCTGCAGTGGACCACCGTGGTGTCTTTCTGAAAAAAGGTTCCGGCCCTACTGGTGCAAGTCCAGACCGGACATAACCAGTCTGTTTTGTTCTTCGATCGGCAATTTTGCAGCCAGGTTTTCGGCTTCCAGCCATGAGTGGTGGACGGGGGTCGCATCGAAGGCATCAAGGAAGATGCCCCATGATGGCCATGAGCAGAGAAGTCTTTCCAGAACCATTCGGTCCGAAAAGTATATGGGTTTCGCCGAGCGCCACCGTCATATCGATGTGCCGCAGGACAGGATGACCGCCGATTTCCACCTTAAGATTTTCGATAATCAGCATAGAACCTATCTTCTCTCTATAGCACCAATACGTAAAAATATAAAAACCAGCTTGTTAAACAATACCGGGCTCGATTCAAATCCGGGCCCTATTAGGACCCGGATTCTTTGCTCAAGCAGGTTAATACATCTCATCCATTTCGGGGGCCGACTGGGCCTTTGATTTCTTCTTGGGCTTTTCGGTGATCATGGCCTCAGTGGTGAGCATCAGTCCGGATACCGAAGCAGCGTTTTGCAGGGCAAAGCGCACCACCTTGGTGGGGTCAAGCACGCCGGCGGCCAGCAAATTCTCAAAGGTTTCGGTTTCGGCATTAAAACCAAAGTCACCTTTGCCCTCCAGCACATTGTTGAGCACCACCGAACCCTCAAAGCCGGCGTTAATGGCAATTTGGCGCAGCGGCTCCTGCAAGGCGCGTTTGAGAAGTTTAACCCCCAGTTTTTCTTCGTCCTTGACATCGATTTTGTCCAGCGCGTCGATGCAGCGCACCAGGGCCACACCGCCGCCGGCAACAATGCCCTCTTCCACGGCAGCCCGGGTGGCGTTGAGGGCATCTTCCACCCTGGCTTTTTTCTCCTTCATTTCGGTTTCAGTGGCCGCGCCGATGTTGATCACCGCCACGCCGCCCACCAGTTTGGCCAACCGCTCCTGGAGCTTTTCACGATCATAATCGGAAGTGGTCTCTTCGATCTGGGCGCGGAGGGTCTTGATGCGACCGTCGATGGCCTTCCGGCTGCCGCCCCCACTGATGATGGTGGTGTCGTCTTTGTCGATGCGCACACTTTTGGCCCTTCCCAGGTCATTGACCGTGATCTTTTCCAGCTTGACGCCCAACTCTTCGGAGACGACCTGGCCGCCGGTCAAAACAGCGATGTCCTGGAGCATGGCCTTGCGCCGATCACCAAAGCCGGGGGCTTTTACCGCTGCCACATGAAGGGTACCGCGCAGCTTGTTGACGATCAGCGTGGCCAGTGCTTCACCGTCCACATCTTCGGCTATGACCAGCAGGGGGTTGCCCTGCTTGGCCACCTGCTCAAGCAAGGGCAAAAGATCCTTCATGGTGGATATTTTCTTTTCGTGAATCAGAATGTAAGGATCCTCGAAAACCGCTTCCATCTTTTCCGGGTTGGTGACAAAGTAGGGAGAGAGATAGCCCCGGTCGAACTGCAAGCCTTCCACCACCTCCAAGGTGGTTTCCATGCTCTTGGCCTCTTCCACGGTGATGACGCCCTCTTTGCCCACCTTTTCCATGGCATCGCTGATCAGCTGGCCGATAACCGGATCGTTGTTGGCGGAGATGGTTCCCACCTGGCTTATTTCGGTTTTGTCCTTGGTGGGTTTGGACAGCGCTTTTAAAGCATCGACCACAGCAACAACGCCTTTGTCCAGCCCGCGCTTGACGGCCATGGGATTGGCACCGGAAGCCACCAGCTTCTGGCCTTCATTATAGATGGCCTGGGCCAAAATGGTGGCCGTGGTGGTGCCGTCGCCGGCCGTATCGCTGGTTTTGCTGGCGACCTCTTTGACCATCTGGGCGCCCATATTTTCAAATTTGTCTTCAAGTTCAATCTCTTTGGCCACTGTGACACCGTCTTTTGTCACCAAAGGAGAGCCGAATGATTTTTCCAGGACCACATTGTTGCCTTTGGGGCCCAGGGTTACCTTGACCGCATCGGCAAGGGCGTTAACCCCTTTAAGCATCTTTTCCCTGGCCCGGGAGCTGTAACAAATCATTTTTGCAGTCATGATCTTTCACCTCCTTTTATGGGATCTCTATTTATTCCAGCACGCCCAAGATGTCGTCTTGACGCATGAAGAGATGTTCTACACCGTCGATTTTAATCTCTGTTCCGCCATACTTGGAAAAAAGGACCCGATCCCCCGCTTTAACATCCACAGGGGTTCGTTTGCCGTCATCGCCCATCTTTCCGGGGCCGACAGCGATGACTTTCCCCTCCTGGGGCTTTTCTTTGGCGGTATCGGGAATAATGATGCCGCCGGCGCTTTTGGTCTCCTTTTCCACACGTATTACCAGGACACGGTCATTCATGGGTTTTATTTTCATCTGCCTAACCTCCTCAATCTAATTTGATCATATGATTATCCAACCACTCCGGACAGGGGGGATATAATGCCTCATTAGTGATACAGGTCCCGACCCTGATCAGAAACGAGGCGATAACCGAACAGCTGCCGATAGACTTGTCGGTGATGTGCTGCAACTCTCATAAACAGTTCTAAAGCAAAGAGTAGGCCAAAAAGATAACCTGAACAGGTAAGCTTGGTGTTACGGTGAAATTTTAATCACAGGACTTTTCTTGTCAATGGGCCGGCGAGTCAAAAAAATAACAATAGTGTTCCCGCAGTGTAACGATGGTACAACATATTGAAATATTAATTTTTATTTTTTTTATAAAATACTGCTTTTGTGGCAGTAATCGTACGTTTTCACCCTCATGAAAAAATATCAGGGTGTGGTTTGGAATATCGCTTTTTGCAGCATTCCGGTAACCATTACCTCATTTTAAAAGCGGAACTCATATGTCTTGTTTTACTTTTAATAATTAACCTTAGAACGTGATTTCAATTGGTTATAAGATTGGCACCCTCCTTGCTTTGAAAAGGTCAGATATGAATTGATGGGTCTTTTACTTCTTTGAAAAGGATTTCCATTGGCAACTATGGTAAATCGCATAGAGGGCTTGGATATGGCCCGCGCCATAGCCATCATGGCCATGGTGTTGGTCAACTTTGATGCCATGATGGGGATCCATATCTACCCTTGGCATTGGATGACTTCGGTGGTGGCATTTATCTATGGTCGGGCAGCGACGCTTTTTGTGATTTTAGCCGGGGTATCGCTCTCCTTAATAGCTAAAAGCTACCGCACCAAGTCCATTTCAAGACGCCTTGGACCCTATCTGATGAAGCGCTGTTTATTGCTGTTTATTACCGGAACGGCCATGTCCTATTGGTGGAAGGCGGATATTTTGCATTTTTATGCTCTGTTTCTGGCATTAGGTGCCTGCTTATCGGCCTTGCCCGACCGGGCGCTGTGGACGTTGACAATGACGGCAGCCGCTATCTCAATTCCGGTTAGCGCAGCTTTAACGGTGATGTGGGACATGACCGATTTTATCCCTTTTGTGGAAGGCCAGCCCTGGGCCTTCAAACTTCTATTGGACTATGCGACCAGTTGTTATTATCCTGTGTTGCCCTGGGTGGCCTTTTTTATGTTCGGCATGTTGCTGGGGCGCCGAGAGCCGGCAAACCCATCTTTTCATCGCCGATGCCTGGTAATGGGAACGCTCATCTGTATTGCCATAGAGCTGTTTTCTGCAACAATGATGAGCTGGGTTGAGAACCGGAATTTGGAAATAGAAGGAAATTGGTGGGTCGCTTTTCTGCGTTCGGAGGCCTTTCCCTCCACACCGCTCTTTGTGCTCTCTTCGGGAGCCGGTGCACTGGCCATCATCGGCTTATGCCGGCTGCTTGCCGGCCGGCAGGTGGTGACCCGCTGCCTGGCACCGCTGGTTGCTTTTGGCCGACTCTCTTTGACCATGTATGTAGCCCATCTGCTTTTAGGATATGCATTGTTCTATTGGATTGAGCATAATTTCGGGGAAGTGACCTGGGCCCAAATGCTGAATGCGGTTGGTCTGTTTTGCTGCTCCGGCATATGTATTGCCGCCGGCTGGCTTTGGTTTTTCAAAAGAGGTCCTTTGGAGACGCTTTTTTATCTATTGGCCCGGGACCGGAGGCCTCAACCTGCGGCTTTAGAGCTCTGTCCGGCCGAACTGGATATTAAAAAGGTTCGATTACACCAATGAAGTTAATATCCTTTGATGCTATGCGGACTTTTGGAATCGCCGGTGCGGTTTATGTGAAACCGGAAAAAGCACATTGCCATATGTCGGAAATTCAACAGGCGGATTGGTTGCTGTTCCCCCCCCATTGGCAGGTCAATGCTTTCTTTTACGGCTTGAAAAAGATAGTCTTTCCCAGCATCAGTACGTATCATCTCGGACATGACAAGGTTGAGATGACCCGCGCGGTTCAGTTGCTTTGGCCCCGGCATATTCCCGAAACCTACATCATAGCAAACTCCGCGCAGGCACGTGTCTGGGTTCTGGACCACTTTGAATTTCCTTTTGTGGCCAAAGCCATCAAAGAATCCATGGGCAAAGGGGTTTGGCTGATTCAAGACAACCAGGACTGGCAGCGCTACACCGCCGACAGGGATGCGCTCTATGTGCAGGAGTACCTTCCCATCGACCGTGATCTGCGGTTGGTGGTCATTGGAAACAAAGTTATAGCCGGGTACTGGCGCTGCAGCGCTCCAGGCGCGTTTCACACCAATGTGAGCCGGGGCGGGCGTGTCGATCCGTTGAATATTCCCCAATCGGCTGTGGCCCTTGTAGAAGAGATGGCCCAACAATTAGGCATCGATCATGCCGGATTTGATATGGCCCAAGTGGATGACCGTATCTATTTATTTGAGTTTAATCGATTGTTTGGTACTGTGGGGTTACACAATATGGGTATTTCTGCAGGGGCGTTAATTAGCGATTACCTATCGTCAAAAGATGTACCTGCCGCTGTTCCACCTCGGAAATACTGATCCTGAATGCGAACTTGGAATTCCGAATTCGGTAGAATTTTCGGAATCATTGAATCTCAATTTTTTATCTATAATATATGATAGTTATACAAGTTTGTACGCTCTGCCTATCACTCTTAAACAAAATCATGTATTAGGCTCGGAAGCTTTTCTTCTAAATCAAACCATCCAAAGCACAAATTACTATATACCCCATAGTTGCATAAAAAAGATGGCAAAAAGGCTAAAAACAACTGTCAGCATTGAATTAATGGCATGCCGGAGATACGTTATAGGAATAAACCAGTGGTGAACTTGAGGATCAGGTCTATTGTATGCCATCTTTTCTACCCTGCGGGAAAGCCTTTAGGGCGCAAGATCACGCGTTGGAAAGGGTTTGCAGTAGCTTACTACGTCTGGTACCCTTTCCGCCTTGACTCTGACGCCCTAAAGACTTTTGCTACGATGGGGTCAATCAGCTGGTGCTTCAAAATAAATTTTATGGTCAACAAGTTTCATGCCTATTATACGGCCTTTGACCGTCTTTTGATTTCCGAAAATACTGACCAGGCGCCAATTATTGTCGCCTTCCGGCGTTACGGTGTTCACTGCTTCCATGAGCAGCTCCTCTTGCTCCTCTTTTATTAGATAAGCATTGGCTTCACACATCTTCGATGACCTCCTTTATTTTGTTCACCGCCTCCTGCACCAGATGAGGTAATGGTTCCTTTTGAACGCAAACAATCTCAACTTTTTCCTGGGATAAAGGCAAAAAAACCTTCAGGGCCGGGCTGGACGTCACGGCTTCGGCCATTTTCGGCGTCACTTCACCCAACATGGCATTGGCCCAGCTTATAGCAATGGAGCCGACGATAAAGTCTGCTTGCCTTGCCGTCTGGCAGATGGCGTTTTCTCCACTGGCACCTTTGTTCGCCCCTGCTTTAATCATTTGCGCTGTTGCAATGGCGTTGGTTCCCAAGGCAATCAACTCATTATTTTCTTTGAATGTTTCTTTAAGGTATTTAATTAAAGTTGCGCCAATGCCACCGCCATGACCGTCGATAATACAAATCCGTCTATGCATCCACAGTCCCCTCGTAATTATTGCCGCGGCAAATAAAAAGCCACGGAAACCGGGCAATTTATCGCCCGAGCCTTCGTGGCATTTGTGTTATGTCAATTTATTTTAAAATGTGTCTGCGGCGCCTTCT
>JASFKE010000015.1:0-16359 GCA_050118795.1 Desulfobacteraceae bacterium
ACGAGAAATTACCGTTCCCCATCGAAAAATTCCCCTTGAAATTCCCGAAGGTGTCACGCCGACCGAATTTTTCAACAGCCCCTACAACCTTCGCCACCTGGCAAGAGAAAACGGTCTGTTGAGAAATGCCGAAGGTTTTCTTTTATACAGAAAAGCCATTGGTCACTCCAACCTTTTTGACACGTCAATCATCCTGGATACCTCCCAGCGGATTCTCGACCCTTTGGGCCGTCCGGTCAGGCGCGATCAGCTCACCAGGCAGGAATCCATCGTTTTCAGCCGTATGACCCAGGTTGTCTTTCAATATATGAACGAGCATTTTCCGGACCCTGAAAAGCACCTGATCTTCTGTGGCGAAGCCAGCCTCGATGCGACCTGGCCGCTTTCGAAAACAGGTGTCCCGTCGATACGGATGATCCACAACCATTTCATCGCTTTTGAAAATGAATCGCTCATCAATTCACCGGAAGCCTCCCATGATGATCCCAACCTGACCGACAGCGGTCACCATGGACTGTTTTTATACTATCTCTCCGACATCTATATGCGCTTTCTTGAAATTCTCGACCTGAAAGTGCTAAAGCCGCTCTCCCCTGACGATACCCGTCTGGCGACCACCGGTTACCCCCAGGGGTTGCCGAGCTGGGAAGTGATGGGGGGCGAAGAGGCGTTGAACCATGGACGTTTTTGGAAAGAATATGACATGATTCTCAAGGGCTTTCTAGATTTTTACCGAACCCTTTTTTCCCTGGTTTCCGCCAATGATACAAGGGTTCCCGAACAGGCATGCTACCCGGATCAGATTGAAGACGTTCTCCTGTTTTCCAACGAGTTTCACAAAGCGGCCCGCATTTTAAGGCTGCAGGTTTTGGAAGACCCCATGTTTGCCAATGAAATCAGGTGGCGGCCCGCCTACAAACAACTGCTCTACCGTGATGAGCGAGGGCGGCTTATTGTCACCATCAGCCAGAACTCCGTGGGCAATGCTATCACGGAACTCCTTGGCATTGTTGTGAAAAGAGTTGCTGATGAAAAGGCCTATGCTAAAGTGGAAGAAGCGCTGCTCTCCAGGCTGTTCGATCTGAGAAGACGCCTTATCGTAAACGATCTCGGTGAAGCGATCTCTACGAAATCATGGCCGCACGGTTACTTTGTACCGCCAGAGCCTTAAGACCATCGGTAAAAATTGATAGCGGAACCCGAATACATTTCCGGCAATGGGGTGGAAGCTTCGGCAATCACCAATGCATTTACATCAATTCGGCAGATGGGGAACGCTCAAGCGCATAACCAGGGTCAGGACAATGGGCAAAAACGTCAGTGAGTTCGATAAATAACTAACAATTTTGGCCTTTGAGTAGGCCAGGTAATACCGTATCCAGGGGGTGGCAACGGATAATATCAAAAGAAAGAACACTTCAAAGGCAAAGTTGGTGGCGCTGACTTTATCGCCAATGTGGAATTGCCACAGGGCAATCCAGAAAGGCATGGTAAGCAGGGGATAGACATAGTCCCACCAGGTGACCCAGTATCTTGTTTTGGTGATCGCCGGGGGAACCAACGCCACGACGGAAAGCATCAAGTAAAGAACGACGAATGAGATAAGCAACTCGTTAATTTGCATTGGGATATAGCTCCTGTTAATCTTTGTCGTGCAGGTTAACAAAATTGGGGTAATATTTCCAGCGGAAAAATGCGTTTGAAGTCGGCCATTGATCTTTAGGCTTTAAAATAGTTAATTTGGCGTAAAATTGTCATTACGATCAAAGTTTTTTAAACAAGTAGTAAATTAACCCTTTACAAAGTACTCTTTCTGCCTTAGGTTACAGGCTCTCGAACCTCTAGAGAATCAGATCCAATCTTTTCGTTCCTATTTTCCAAACGCACCATTTTTACAAACGCACCATTTTTACAAACGAACCATTCAAACAAAAAAACGGAGGAAAAAAATGCCATTAATGGAATGGACCAAAGAAGAGTATGGTACCAATGTCGATATCTGTGACCAGCAACACCAAAAATTATTCAATCTTGTCAATACGTTGAACGACGCGGTGAGTGAAGGTAAACGGGTGGAAATCGGAAACCGTCTTGACAGTTTGATCGATTTTGTCGTGGAGCATTTTCAAACCGAGGAGCGTTTGATGGAAGAGCGGAGCTTCGACGGCCTGGCGAAACATCGCGAAGAACATAGCAAACTAGTCAATACGTGTGCCGATCTTCAGAAGAAGTTTCATGACAATTTAGCCGAGGTTAAAGAGGAGACCATGGCCTTCATCAAGGATTGGTTGAACCAGCATATCCCGGTAATCGACAGAAGCTATGGCCCCGCCCTGAGCAGCTAGCCGAAACAACACAACCGAAAACCCCTACCAGGACCCCGTATGGGCCTAGCTCTTTCGGGGTCTTTTTCTCTTTGCGTTATTGATCTATTAAAAGAAAAGGGAGAATTATCTTCTATAAGCAGATTTATTGCAGGAGATATGCTTAAGGTTTTTGTTTTGAAGCGATATCCTTAATGCAAAAGGGCTGAAATATTGTCTCTTCATCCACTAATTTGTCAAAGGTGGCCTCAGCCAGGGTATCTCTCAGCTGATCCCTGGCTATTTTCCAGACCTGGTGCGCTACGCAGGATTTGCCGCGATCGCAGGACTCCGGTCGAATAATACAGTCATTTAAAAAAATCTCACCGATCACAGCCTCGATTACATCCAGCATGGAAACCTTCTGCGGCGACATAACCAGTCGCATTCCGCCTTTTGATCCTTGTACTATCTCGATGAGTCCCGCCTGCGCTAATTGCTGGGCAATTTTCCCCAGAAATTGGTCCGGGATATCCATTGCCTGTGCGATCTGTTGACGCTTGGTCAACACGCCGGCACCTTGTGAGGCAAGGTGGTATATGCAGCGGATGGCATATTCTCCCGCCCTGGTTAAGCGCATATTATGCTCCGACTATATACGATAAATGAAATGCTATTTATCCGATATAACAGGATGGGCAACATGTCAACAATTTTATGCAGAGTTGCCAGGTTTCAGTTATTCGCAGCCGCCAGAGCGATCAGAAAATTGATTGAAACAAGACACCGACTCATCTATAAGCCACCGTATAGGATCTTGTGGATCCAGATCAATGATAGAGGAAAAGGTGAAAGCTATGAGGTTAACCAAAGCCGGTGAGTATGCAATTCGCTGTATGATGTACCTTTCTTGCCTGGGTGCCGGCAAAATCGGCAATCGCCGGAAGATTGCCCAAACCATGGATATCCCGGCCCAATTTCTGGGCAAAATTGCCCAGCAATTGGCCAGGGCGGGCTACATTGAAATTATTCAAGGGCCCAAAGGGGGATTCCGGTTGCTCGTTCCCCCTGAAAAAGTAACGCTGCTCGGCGTTATCGAAGCGGTCATTGGAGAGATCTATCTGAACGATTGCCTGATGCGTCCGGAAAGCTGTCATAGCAGCCCCACGTGCTCCGTATATCAGGTTTGGCAAAAAGCGCGGCGCCAACTTCGCCATACACTGGAGCAGGCGACCTTTGCCAGCCTTCAAGCGGAACCCAGCTGCTTCGATTTAATCGGCGGGACTCAAGATATCGGCAAGACCCAAAATCAAAAAAGCTGATTTCATACCGGCACACCATGCTCAGGTGCTGCATTTTAATATATCTTGGCATCACCCGCCGCGCCTGGAAAAGACAATGGTGTGTGGATGTTTTGTTGCTTCAGGTATCAACTTCGGCTGGACGCTGGCCCGGTATCGCCTCCTGGGAAGAGGCTTGACCGATCAGATAATTTGGTTTAGAAGAGACACTGCTCCGTCCTATGGGCAATAATAGGATTGAATGTAGCCTGGATAAGGTGGGCTGAGCTTTAACCGCTTTGGCAAGCACGTCGATACTGCTTGACCATGAGCTGTTTTGGCGCACTTATCGAACTATGACGCTGCAGATGGAGAAAATCATGTTCAGTGATGAACGTACCTATTACAAATTCGCGTGGCAGGACCTTGGCGACGTCGACACAGGCAGACCCAACATGGGGCCTCTGGTCCCTGTCCTGGCCTACCGGCTGCTGCAATACACAATGCGGGATGTCTTGATTGCCAGGTTGGGCGTCGATGCGGCCAATGAGATTCTCGTAGAGGCGGGGCGGCATGCCGGCGACCAATTCTGTAAAAATTTGTTGAACCGCGAGCAGGGATTCAATGAATTCATCGCCCAATTTCAGCGTGTACTCAGAGAACAGTCCATGGGCATTCTCAGGGTTGAAAAAGCGGATGTGGCGAAAATGAACTTTACCTTGTCTATAGCCGAAGATCTGGACTGCTCCGGGCTGCCTCTCACCGACGAGGTCGTTTGTCTGTATGAGGAGGGGTTTGTTTCCGGCATCCTGGAGGCATATACCGGGAAACCTTTTATAGCCAAAGAGATCGACTGCTGGGCCAGCGGTGATAGAGTATGCCGGTTCGATGTCAAAATGGTTCAGGCGCACCAATGACCGCACAAGCCCTGGAAAAAATCACCACGCTTCTACAGGGCAAGATCCCTACCAAATTAGACTGCGCCGGAATTGAGAGTGCAAGCGACCGCAAATTCGCCGAAGCACTGAATCAACTCATCACCTTCATGGAGGAGACCCATCAATTTGTAAATCCTTTGGCACGCGGTCAATTGAGTGATGTAAAATGGTCCTCCAAGAATTTCCTGGCGTCGCCGTTCAAGGAGTTGCATTCGAGGTTGAGCCATCTCACCTGGCAGGCCAAACAGGTCGCCGGCGGGAACTATGACCAGCGTGTGGACTTCATGGGCGAGTTTTCCGAGGCATTCAACTTCATGATCACATCCCTGGATCGCAATGAAAGGCTGCTTAAGGAAAAAATCGAAAAACTTGAACAAGCCCTTGGCTATATCAAAAGGCTTGAAGGGATTCTACCCATATGCGCGAGCTGCAAACGGATCAGACTCGAAGGCGGCGAACCCCAAAGCCTCCAGAGCTGGATCAGGATAGAGAGTTATCTCAGCAGCCGCACCGATGCTAAAATCAGCCACTCCATCTGCCCTGAGTGCATGCAAAAACTTTATCCCGAGTATGTCCCCCCCAAACCGGACAAGGGTTGAATCCGGGAGCTGACGGTCCCCGCCATAGGGTTGACCGCCCCCATCGATGCAAAAATCTTTAGGACTCCGGAGCCAAGGGTGTCGCTGCAGGTCCCGGCCGGCACCCCTTGCCGACACACAAAACAGGGAGAACCTCATCTTTTAAACGGAGGGCTCCCGGGCCGAAGCGGCAAGAATGGCGCCCTTGCTCTGGCGGCCGTCGACCTTCAGGGTCAGAGGCCGGGGGGCTACAAAATGAAGGATATGTTCGGTTTCGGCTTCAACAGGCAAGGACTCGATCCACCGTTGGTCGAGTCGATCGGAAGGATGGTGCCCCACATTCAGGTAGTTTATGCCCAGGGTCGTGATATTGTGAAAAAAATGCGATCCCTGGGAAGGTTCCGCGTGAATCAGCGGGTGCATGGTTTCGACAATGGCCCCTACCCCGCAAATATCATCCCAACCCACCGGAATCCCGAGCCAGTGATCCGCCGAACCCCAGCGCCCGGGTCCGATAAGGAAAAAGTTGCGACCGCCGGCTGTCAAGGATGCATTGATTTTGGCAATTTGCCGGGCAACTTCAAGACTCCTGGCCGGATCAAAAGCATCCGGTTTCACATAGACCACATCGCTCATATGGCTGTTGACGGCATTGCCAAGGGCCTGGTGAGAGATGCAAAATGCCGTGGCGATATCGTCGGGTGTTATCTGAACCGGCGTTAACTCTTCCCTGGCACCCATGGGGCGTATTTGCAAAATGGCCAGTCGGGGTTTTTGATCCCGGTTCGAAGGCAGGTCTACGCAAAACTCCATCTCCACAGGACAGCCCATCCCTTCCTGCCCGAGCGCCAAAAGTCGGTCCAGAATCCCGGCCAGCGGAAAGAGGTTGAACTTGAGCACCGCGGCGAACGTGAGGACCTTGAACCCCTGTGAATGGGTTGATTCGCGAATGCGATGCTCATTGGCGTCGTAGGTGCCGGCCAACTGCTTGACGGGGTCTTCATCCGCAGCGTCCATAATCGCGCGCTGAACCAAGGTGGCGCTTTCATCCGTTCCCAATCGGCAGATGTCGGCACCCATTTTCAGCGCATAGAAGCGACGCTGGCAGTTTTGCAATATGTCCTCAACGGTCGAGCGCTGTGGCAGCAGCGATGGATAGCGGGGTGAGAAGCGAAGGCTTTGGCCGCCCTCCATGACAGCCTTGCCCAGCCCCAGAGCGATGGTGGCAATGCCGTCTTCAGGCGTCATCCTAGAAAAAGGATAGTAATTATGGGACTGGGCGACCCCGGAAATGGCAGGATAGAAAAAATCCCCCTGCCGATCTCCCACCGTCTGCTGGATGATGACCGCCATCTTCTCTTCCTCGATGCGATTGCCGACCCGCTTTGAAAATGCCCTGGGGGCCTGGAAGAAGGTTGAAGCATACACCATCTTGATGGCATCGATCAATTGACCCAGGCGGCATTGCGGATCTTCATGATCATTGGCCAGCATATATGTCCTGTACAATCCGGCGTAGGCTCTGAACTGGGCGTCTTCCAGCAGGCTGGAACTGCGAACGGCCAACGGGTAAGTCGCGCTGGAAAGAAAGGCGCTCAGCTGCTCCAGGATCTGCCGGGAAAACTTCGCCGCGCCGAAGAGCTGCGCAACCTCTTCATCCGGCATGGTTTCATCGACCTGCTCTTCCAGGCCGTTGGCATTCATAAATTCCTCGAATACCTCTGTCGTAAGAACCAGCGTTCTGGGAACGGCGATGTCGATTTGGGGGAAATCACCGGTCAGGTCCGACTGCCGATAGAGCCAGGCCGAGAAAAAGGCCAATCCCCTGGCCTTGCCCCCCAGAGAGCCGTTGCCGATTTTGAGAAATTCAGAATCGGTGTCAAAGGCCAGGGCGTCGAAATTGACCACAATACCCTTTTGGCGGTCCAGGCGGCGCTTGTGGATCAGATCGATCAGGTGCCGGCGGTGGCTCTCCACGTCTTCGAAGTCGCTATCCCTGACGGGCCGCAACCGCTGAGCCAATTCGATCTCCCCGCGTGCAAAAAGCCATCTGGAAAAATCATTACAATTGCAATGGTGGGCAAAGGACTCCGCGGGGATGTCATGCAACAGCCTCTCCAGGGCTCTCAAAGAAGACGCCGTGGCGATCTCTTTTCCATTGGGCATCGAGAAGTCGAAGGGGCCGAAGCCCAGATGCTTCAGGAAAAAGGAGCGGACCTTGGAAAGCAAGGTCGAAGAGTTCTTGTCGATGAACATAGCCGGAATCCGGCCGGCCTTTTCCCGGTTGCGGGTATCGTTGCTGAGCAGGAGCAGCGGGATATCGAAGTGCTGCCGTTTGACATGGCTGAGCAGATCGATTCCTGCAGTTGGACACAGTTTGCCGGCCCGGGGAAATCGCACATCCGATATCACCCCCAATACGTAGGGCTCATATTGCTGAAACAGGGCATCGGCGTGTTCGTAGCAATCGGCAATTAGGATCTTGGGACGGGCGCGCATGGCCAGCAGGCGATGATCTTCATTGAGCCCTTCACCGATCACCGCCTGGGTCTGGGCAACCAGCTCCCTGTAGAGCAGCGGCAGCAGAACAGATACGTACTCCGGCGAATCGTCGACGAAGATGATGACCCGTATGGCTGCGTTGCGGATATCGTCATCCACATTATGGCGATCCTCTACGCTCTTGATCAGTGCCAACAGCAGATTGGAATCGCCGTTCCAGACGAATGTACGGTCAAACGTCAGCCTGTCCTGCATCCCGGAGAGCATATCAAAATTGGCGGGCGAGCGATGGCACAAGCGTACAATCGGCAATTGTGGCGCTTTGCGCTTAATATTCGCAGCCAGCCGGGCAGTGGGGTCCTCAGGCGTCTGGGGCATGATGATGACCAGATCGTAGGGACGTATCTCCAGAATCGATTCAGTGGCGGCTGTGGATGAGACCCAGTGCAGCCGGGGGGGCTGGCTAAGATTCAATCCACGGTATTCATTGACAATGGCCTCGGAGAGGCGGCAGTCTTCCTCCATGATCCATGCGTCATAGGGGCTCGATATCAGAAGGATTTCACGCACCTTGTGCTTCATCAGCTCGTGGAACGTTTTAAAGCGCGGATCGAATTGATCCACGATGCGGTCAAATGCCGATGACATCGTATGGCCACTCATCATCAATCACTCTGAATTTAAGACAGTTCTAAACAATCCCCTGATCGACCATGGCATCAACGACCTTGACGAATCCCGCAATGTTGGCGCCCACCACGTAGTTGCCGGCCGCGCCGTAGCGTTGGGAGGTCTCCAGGCAATCGCGGTGGATATTCTTCATGATCAGCTTGAGACGGTTGTCCACCTCCTGGCGGGTCCAGTTCAGGCGCTGGCTGTTTTGGGTCATTTCCAGACCGGATACGGAGACCCCACCGGCATTGGCGGCCTTTCCGGGACCATACAGAATATTGCCGTCCAGAAAGATATCGATGCCCTCCGGGGTAGTGGGCATATTGGCGCCTTCGGATACCAGATAGACGCCGTTGGCCAGAAGGTTGCGGGCATCCTTGGCGTTGATTTCGTTCTGGGTGGCGCTGGGGAAAGCGCAATCCGCCTTGTGATGCCACAGCGGATTGTAATCCGACTGCGCATCCACAGGGGTGTAAACCGCTTCGGGATATTTCTCGACATACTCCTCTACCCTGCCCCGTCTCAGGTTTTTGATCTCCATGAGATGGTCCAGCCTGGCCCGGTCAATTCCGGCTTCATCGTAAACGCAGCCGCTGGAGTCGGAAAATGTGACCGGGCGTGCGCCCAGTTCGATGAGCTTTTCCATGGTGTACTGGGCCACGTTACCGGAACCGGATACCAGGCAAGTTTTGCCTTCCAGCGTGGTGTTGCGCGTGGCCAGCATTTCGGCGGCAAAATAGACGCTGCCGTAGCCGGTGGCTTCGGGACGGATCAGACTGCCGCCCCAATTGAGGCTCTTGCCGGTTAAAATACCCGTGAACTCGTTGGCCAGCTTCTTATATATACCGAAGAGAAATCCGATCTCCCGGGCGCCCACGCCGATATCGCCGGCCGGCACATCGGTGTTGGGACCGATATGCCGGAAGAGTTCGGCCATGAAGCTCTGGCAGAACCGCATCACCTCGTGATCGGATTTGCCCTTGGGGTTAAAATCCGATCCACCCTTTCCGCCGCCCATGGGCAGGGAGGTCAGCGCGTTTTTGAATACTTGCTCAAAGGCCAGAAATTTAAGAATGCTCAGGGTCACCGAAGGGTGAAAGCGCAAGCCGCCTTTATATGGGCCGATGGCGCTGTTCATCTCAACACGAAAGCCCCGGTTGACCTGAACCTGGCCCGAGTCATCCACCCAGGGAACCCGGAACATGATCACACGCTCCGGTTCCACGATCCGCTCCAGGATACTCTCCCGACGGTACTGCGGATTCTGATCCAGCACCGGTTTAACGGTCTCCATCACTTCGGTCACCGCCTGGTGGAACTCCTTCTCATAAGGGTCCCGCTCTTTGACAAGTTCAATGATATCCGCCATACCTGCACCTCGACATTCGTAAAAAGTGGATAAAATTTAAAGCAAAACGCTAAATCGGGCAAATTGTCAAGCCTATCTTACTGTCATCACAGGACATGGGGCTTTGAGAATGACATATTGGGCATTGGAACCAAAGAGCAGTTTTCCCACCTTTGACCGTCTTTTTATGCCGATAAAAATGGCTTCCGCTTTGCATTCCTTGGCAAACTGGACGAGATCCTCGCCGGGCCTTTTCCCCCTGATAAGCAGGTGGGTTTCGACTTGGAGGCCTTGCGCTTTGATCGATTCTTGTGCATATTCCAGCTCTTTTTCAGCTTCCTCTATCTCTTTGGCTTCCTCTGCCGTACCGCTCTCTCTGGAGGTGACGATATCGATGGATGCATAGAAGGCCTTTGCATGTTTGACTGCCAATGCGAGGGCCTCTTTAGCGGAATTCGAGCCATCATAGCCGACCAGTAATTTCATGAGTTACTCCTTTAACGTGTATAAATAAATATTGAGCATCAAAAACGGGGAACACCATTTTCATCCCACCCCCGCTGGAGGTAGTAATCCTTAAGCAGATACGCCATCTCTTCCGACGTCAGTGCGTGGCCGGATGGCAGTTTTTCCTTGTGAAGGCGAGCAGGCAGAAGATCATCTTCCGGTTTGAGCCCTTCGCGCAAATTGAAATTACGGGTCATGGTTGCAATGGCGGCCGCCTTGTCCCGAAGTTCGGCCTTGGTAACCGCCATCCCGGTCACCATCCGGATCAGTTTCTCCAACTCTTCCCAGGCGTAAAGATCCCGGTAAAACCGGCACAAGATCAGGGTGTCGAAGATATTGAGCCGGTCTTCATAATCGGTCAGCAGTTCGGCCTTGTCTTCGATTTGATCCGGCGGGATCAGGCCGGCCAGCTCCGGCTTGTAGAAGGTGGTCCTCAGATGGCAGGCGCCCCTGGGGGAGGTGGCGAAGGTCAGCCCCATGCCCTTGAGCACCCGGGGATCGTATCCGGCGGGCTCCAGACCCTTGACATGCACGGCCAGTGATTCCATACCCCATTTTTGGGCGGTCGGCACGATACCCTCGGCCAGGATATCACCACTGCCCTCCTGTCGCGCGATACGCTCGATCAGGGCACCGATTTTATCCGCCGCGCCATATTCAATATCGTCGTCGATTTTTCCCCGCAGTTTGGCCTCGATGGCCAAAGCGCACAGATTGCCGGCGGTGATGGTATCCATCCCCAAACGATCGCAAAGATCGTTCAAATAGGCGATCTCCCCCATATCCGCCACCATGCACAGGCCGCCGAAGGCATAGATGGTTTCATACTCCGGGCCTTCGATCTGCAGCCCTTTATGACGCCCTTTGCTGATCCTGGCCAGCCGTCCGCAGGCCATGAAGCACTTGGCGCAGGCCTGGGGTTTGACCTCGTGCTCTTTATGAAAGGTCTCACCGCTGATCTGCTCCCAATGGGCACAGCTGCCCTGGCTCCAGTATTTGGCCGGGAAAGCCCCCACCGTGTTCATCAACGCCACCATCATGGTGGTTCCCATGGCGCGGTAGGCTTTCACCCCCGGGTTTTTCATGTTGGCCTTGGAAAAGGCCTTGGCATAGTCGGCCACCGCCTCGGGGTCGAAGAGCTCGCGTCGGCGATCTCCCTGAAATACCACCGCCTTGAGCAGTTTGGACCCCATGACGGCCCCGACCCCGGTTCGACCGGCGCAGCGCCATTTATCGTTGGCAATGATGGCGTAGCGCACCAGCTGTTCGCCGGCCGGTCCGATGACAACGGCGCCGGGTTTGTCATAGCTGCCCTGCAAGTCGCCGAAGCGCTGCAAGGCTTGGGCTTCGCTTTGAAAGGTATCTGCTCCCCACAGATCGCCCGCATCATGGAAAGAGGCCCCTTGGGGGTCCAGGCTGACAACGGTGGGTCGCACTGCCTTGCCTTTGAAAATAACGGCATCGAAGCCGGTGGCATCGATGGCCTCCGGCACCCGGCCGCCGGAATAGGACTCCGAGTAGAATCCCGTCAGAGGGGATTTGGTAAAAACGCCATAGCGACTGCCCCCCCAGATGCGGTTCCGGCAAAACGGACCCGTGGCAAAAATAATATGATTATCCTCGCCCAGAGGATCCACGCCAACCGGGTTGCGCTCGAGCAGCAACCGGGTAGCCAGGCCCTTGCCTCCAAATTGTGCTGCAAGCACGTCATCGGCCAGGGATTCGATCCGATACTCACGGATCGAAAGATCGATGGTGATGATGCGGCCGTAAAATCCGAACATACCGCTGCTCCCTTTCTATATCCCTAAATAGGCTTCTTTTACATGGGGATCGTTCATCAGCTCCTTGGCCCGGCCCTCCATGACCACACGGCCGTGCTCCAGCACATAGCCCCGGTCGCTCAGGCTCAACGAATGTTTGACATCCTGCTCGACCATAAGCACGGTGGTCCCCTGATCGGCGATTTTGCGAACCGTTTCGAAGATATTGCGGATCAGAATCGGCGCCAGCCCCAAGGAGGGTTCATCCAGCATCAGCAGATCAGGCAAAGCCATCAACCCCCGGCCGATGGCGACCATTTGCTGCTCGCCGCCGGAAAGGGTCATGGCCAACTGATTCTCTCTTTCACTCAGACGTGGCAGCAGTTCGTAAACCTTCTCCATGGTCTGTTCCATCCTTTGTCTGGCCCGCTGGTTATACCCGCCCACAATCAGGTTATCTTTGACCGTCATCAGGGAGAAGAGGCGCCGGCCTTCGGGAACATGGACGATACCGCAGTTCACGATCTCTTCCGGCGGTTTGGCGTGAATCGCCGCCCCCTGGAAACGGATCTGTCCGGTGCGCGGTTGCATCAAACCCGAAATCGTTCTTAACAGGGTCGATTTACCGGCGCCGTTGCCGCCGATGATGCTGACCACTTCACCCTTTTCCACGTTCAAAGAGAGGTCGAAGATGACCTGGACATCGCCGTAATACGCATCGATATTGTTAATTTCAAGAAACGGCATAATCTTCTCCCAAATAGGCCTTGATCACATTTTCGTCGGAAGCGATCTCGCCGGGTGTGCCTTCGGCGATCTTCTTGCCGAATTGAATCACCACGATCCGGTCGGACAACGCCATGATGGCCCGCATGATATGCTCGATCACGAAGATGGTGATGCCGCTGTCGCGCAGCTGTTTGATAATCGCCACCATTTCGTCCACCTCCGAGGGTCTGAGCCCGGCCATGACTTCGTCCAGCAACAGCAGTTTGGGACTGGTGGCCAGGGCCCGGGCGATCTCCAGCCGTTTGCGATCGGCAATGGTGAGGTTGCCGGCCCTGAAATCCTTCTTGTCGGCAAAGTTCAGCTCCTCCAGAACCTGGAGGGCTTTCTCTTCAGCCGCCCGGCGATTGTTGGTGGAGATGAACCCGCCCACGGTGACATTGTAAAGGACACTTTTTGAAGCAAACGGTTTAACGATCTGAAAAGTGCGCGCCAGACCGTTTTTGCACAGATTCCATGGTTTTTTGCCGTTGATCTTCTCTCCGGAAAAGGTGATGGTTCCGCTGGTGGGCGCAAAAACACCGGCGATGCAGTTGAAAGCCGTTGATTTGCCGGCGCCGTTGGGCCCGATGAGGCCCAGGATCTGGCCCTTTTCGATGGTCAGGCTCAGGTTGTCCACCGCCCGCAGGCCGCCGAAGTCTTTGGTCATATCGGTCACATTAAGAATCTGCATGGGCTGCACCTTTCTGGGACCGCTCCCGGCCGCCGGCCGCGGCGGCTGGACTTTTTTTGGCCCAACGGTCCACCAGCCGGTGGTAGGCCAGGGTCAGCGGCTCTTGCAAGCCGCGGGGTTGGTAAAGCATGACCAGGATCAGAACGATACCGAAAATGATCAGATGCATCCCCGGCAGGGTATCGCCGAAATAGATGCGTGAAAAATCGCTCACCGGCCGAAGCAAAAGCGCGCCCAGCACGGGCCCGGCAATGGACCCGCGGCCGCCGATCAGGGCGATAAAGGCGATTTCAAAGGACAGATCCAGTGAAATGATGCTCTTGGGATGAATGTAGAGGGTAAACTGGGCGTAAAATGTGCCCGCCAGGGCGGTGAGAAATGAGCTCATGGCCATGGCGATCAATTTTGCCCGGGCCACATTGACCCCCAGGGCCATGGCCGCTTCGGGTTCTTCACCGCCGGCGTTGAGATAATATCCCAGCTTGGATCGTGATATCATCCAGGTGAGCGCCAGCACACAGATCAGCAGGATCAGGATAATATAATAATAGGGCTCCTTGCCGGCGAACATGAAGCTGCTGAAACCGGTGTCCATGGGCGGGATCTGGAGCCCCCGGGGGCCGTTGAGGTTGAAAGGGCCCAGAAAATCGATATTCTCCACCATCACCCGCATGCCTTCGGCAAAGGCGATGGTGGCCAGGGCAAAATAGGCGCCCCGCATCTTAAAGGTCGGCAGGCCGATGAGCACCCCCACGATGGTGGCCAGTACGCCGCCCACCAGCATGCCCAGCCAGGGGCTGATGCCGTACTGCAGCGACAAAATGGTGGAGGTGTAGGCCCCGATCCCTATAAAGGCCGCATGCCCCAGAGGAAGTACGCCGGCAAAGCCCCCCACCAGATTCCAACTGGTGGTCAGGTAAGCGTAGAAATAGAGCAGCACCAGGATATGCAGGTAAGTGGCGCTGCGGATGACCAGCGGTATCCCGAAGGCCACCAACAGGATGCCGACCATTGCCGCCGTATTGATTTGGCTTCGATTCATGAGCTAAACAGTCCTTTACCAGTCATATTTCATGCCGAACAAGCCCGAAGGCTTGACGAACAGGACAATCAGAAACAGTCCATAGACGATGGCTTCGGTCCAGGTGGCGGTCATGAACTGCGGCCCCACCGATTCGATCAGTCCGATGATAATGCCGCCGATCAAGGCGCCGGGGATACTGCCCAGTCCACCTAACACGACGATAATAAACCCTTTGATATCGAAAAGGACCCCCACCGTAGGAAAAATATTGTAGAAGGGAACCAGGGTGACCGCGGCGATCCCGGCCGTGGCGGTGCCGATGCCAAAGGCGACGTTGTAGACCTTATACTGGTCGATGCCCATCAAGCTGGCCGCTTCCCGATCCAGGCTGGTGGCGCGTATGGCCCGGCCGCTCCTGGTTTTTTGAAAAAACCAGTAGACCGCTGCGGCGGTCACCACAGCGGTGATAAAGCCCATCAATTTGGGAACGGAGATGAACATCTCACCGATTTCGAGCATTTTCCCGCGCAGCAGATTGTCCGGCAGGTTGCGGTACTGGGGGCCGAAGATCAATAAGGTCAGGTTGTCCAGGATATACCAGATACCGGTGGTGACGATAATCACCGAGATGGGCTCGCGCACGTTTTTTTCGGCTTTGAAAATCGGTTTGATGACAATATCCTGGAGGTAGTAACCGAAGAAAAACATCACCGGCACGACGATCACCAGGGACAGGTATGGGTTGACCCCGGTGAGGGTCACCGCCCAGTATGCGACGTACATGCCCACCATGAGGAGCGAGCCGTGGGCAAAATTGATCACCTTGAGGACTCCGAAAATGATCGTCAAACCCAATGCCGTCAAGCCATAGATGGAGCCCATGAGGATGCCGTTGATGGAGTCCTCGATGATGTAGAGCATGGTTTTCTCCTTGGGGAAAAAGGGCCGTTGGACGCGCCGGTTCCGGGTGAGCCGGCGTAAAGGCGCTACACCGGCCCCTTGGCTGTTTCCACCGGTTTCAATCAGCCGGTCCTTTTTTAGTTTTCGTCTGACCCATTTCTATTACCGGGCCCTGATAACGGCGCAGCTATTTGCCCGGTATCGGGAATACCGGCGTGTAGCCGGCCCGCCGGGCGCCTTTGGGCCACACGGAAATACGCTCCAGGCCTTTGCCCAAATCGTTGACCTGGACCATAACCAGCGATGCATTGTGGTTCTGCCCGGTCTCGTCGAACTTGACCGCATCGTATCCCACGATCATGCCCGGCCCCCCGGTAAGATTGGTCTCTGCCAGGGCCTGCCGGATTTTAGCCGGATCCAGCGATCCGGCGCGCTCCAGCGCATCCTTGAGGACATACATGGCCACGTAAGCATCCACGGCTTCGCCGGTGAGGTTCTGGCCGTATTTCTGATGGTATTTCGCATTGGCCTCCTTGGCGCCGGGTTTGTTCACGTCTGTCTCCCACTCCACGATATCAAAAAGATATTGGGCGTTTTTCCCGGCGGCCTGGAGAAACGACGGATCGGCATGCCCGCCGCCGCTGGTGATGATGGCCTTGGGTTTGACCCTGTACTCGGCCAGGGTGTTGGTCAGCAAGATGGCGTCAGCGGCATTGGAAACCAGCATCAGGACATCGGGCCGGGCCCGCCGGATTTTCTGCACCACCGGGCTCAGATCGGTGGCCGCGGACGGATAGGGTTCGTCCAGGACAACTTTGTAGCCGCCCTTTTCCGCCAGTGATTTCCACTGACCGGCAAACCCCTTGCCCCAATCGCCGTTTTCATAAACAAAGGCCAGCTTTTCGACTTTGGTATTGAACTCCTCTTCCATCTCTTTGAGAAAAGCGAACTGGTCGCGGGTCCACCAACTGTCTTTGGCCGCGATTCTGAATACCGTCTTAAACCCCTGATCCGTAATTTTGTCCGCCACCGATACAGGTACGACGAAGGGTATGCCGTATCGCTCGGCAACGGCGGTTGTGGGG
>JASFKE010000016.1:0-16096 GCA_050118795.1 Desulfobacteraceae bacterium
ACAACCATCGATCCAAAGCAAACCTCCAGACGGCATTACATAGCATCGCCTTAGGCAATATATAAGGCGGTTGGCGTATCCGGACGCCAACCGCCTTTTGTTCGCTCTACAAAAAAAACCCGTTATCTCGATCAAAACGCCACAAGTGGCTTCAAAACCCGATTGACACATCCTGATAATCCTGCTAACATTCAGTAATCATTAAATATTAGAAAGGCAATAGCCATGAAAAAAGGGGCTTTGGAAGAGCAGGTGCTCAGGGCCAGCAAGGAAATTGCGGTGAAATTCATTGAGGTGGGACGGCTATCGCCCACCGGTTTTGCGGATACTTTCAAAACAATCTATCAATCCATAGACGAAACCGTCCGGGGCAATTTGGAAAAAAGCGCCCAAGAGGAGGCGGGCCCGACTCATTCCATCGATGGGTGAACCGTTGTGTAGAGGCTAACGAGTGACAGCATTTTCAAAAATATCGCGGATATGATCTATGATACGACCGCCCATAGGGCTCTTTTGGAACGCCTGATCACGACAGGTTTTGAGCAGACCATCGGCCAATGCCATCATGGGATCCAATGGCGCTTGAGCCTTGCGCACCTCTTTGGCCATATCTTCAGCCACGGCGCGGGCTTGCTCTGTGATGGGTGATTCGAAAAGGTTACCGGATGCAATGAACTTAATTGGGGCCACTTCGCCAGTTTGATCATAGGAGACCGCCGCTTGGTTCTGCTGTGCCACGAGGACCCGCCTTTCGTAAGAGATCTCCATCACCAGGCTGTCAACAGTTTCAAGGCCTTGTAATTTATGCGCCTTTACCATCATGGGATTCAGCTCGCCCTGGACAAAATGCCCCATCATCCGGTCGATGGTTTGAATGACTTTTCCAATCTCACGGCGCTCTTGCTTATTTAAATCGCCTTCAACGGCAATGGATATTTCACCCTCAAACGCCCCTTGACTCTGGAGCCCTCCGGCTTTTGCAACAAGTTGGCTGGGGGGGTGCAAGATCAACGAAATAGATTGAAATGGTAAAAAGGTTCATGTAAAAGGATTAACTTGGCCCATATCAGACTTTTCTGGAAGGGTTACCTTTCTTCTACAATCCCCCAAAAAATACAAAAGGATAAATATATGTAAATAATTTCATTAAAGGAGGTTGAAGTGAAAACGACACTAGTGAAGGATATTATGGTGCCGTTGTCAGAGTACGCGACGGTAGCTCAGGATGCAACCCTAAGGGAGGCGATTCTGGCTTTGAAAAAATCCCAGGCGGATTTTGACCAGGCAAAGTACCGCCACCGGGCGATCTTGATTCTGGGCAAGGACAATAAAATTGTCGGCAAAGTCAATTTCCTATCCATCCTGCAAGCCCTCGAACCCAAATACGATGAAATGTTATCCGACAAAAGGCACTCCCACATGGGCTTCACCCGCAAGTACCAGAAGGCCATGATAGAGTCACTGAAACTGTGGCAGGATCCCCTTGATCAACTGTGCCAAAAAGCAGCACAAATCAAAGTCCAAACCTTTATGGTCACCCCCAAAGAGAATGAGATGATTGAACCCGACGCCCCGTTGGGCGAAGCCATTCATCAGCTTGTCTTAGGCCACCGTCAGTCTTTGTTGGTGACCAAAGAGGCAATCGTGGTCGGCGTGTTACGGTTAACCGACGCCTTCCAAGTCGTATCGGATGCTGTTCTGGCCTGCGAAATTTAATAGATCCAATATGGGTTAGGCAATACCCAAGACTGTTATCGGGAGGAGACAATAGATGACTATCGAAGCAGCAGCAAATCCAGGCGACACTTTCGACTGGAAAAAGTATATGTTTATGGCCCTTGGGGTAATATTGTTTATCATTGTCTATTACTCCCCCCCCTGGCCGGATGCCATCGACCCCATGGGCAAAAACTTTGAATTGACGCGCGAAGGCAAAGGGGCCATGGCCGTATTTTTGCTGGCCGCCACCTGGTGGGTTTTCGAGGTTGTGCCCATCGGGGTCACCAGCCTGGCCATCGGCGTCCTTCAGGTTCTGTTCTTTGTTCGCCCGGCCAAAGAGGCCTTCAGGGATTTCATGGATCCCAACGTGCTCTTTATTTTTGGCTCAATCGTTGTAGGGTTGGTGTTTACCAAAACCGGTTTGACCCGCCGAATTGCTTATAAAATGCTGGCCATCGTGGGTGAAAAAACCAGCATGATCTACCTGGGATGTTTTGTCCTGACCTCCGCGCTGACCCACATCATGGCCCATACGGCGGTGGCGGCCACCATCTATCCGCTTCTGGTGGCCATTTATGCCATGTACGGAGAGGGAGACAAACAGACCAAATTCGGCAAAGGCCTCTTCATCGGCATGGCCTATGTGGCCGGCGCCGGCTCTATCGTCACGCTATTGGGGGCCGCCCGCGGCGCCGTGGCACTGGGCTTCTACAACGAGGTCACCGGGAACAACGTCGGCTTCTTTGAACTCTCCTATTATATGTTCCCCATTGGCTGGTTGATGACCTTTGTGCTGTGGGGATTTTTCATGGTCGTCATGAAGCCGGAGAAAAAAACCATCCCCGGATTGCGCGAAAGGGCCAAAAGACTCAACGCCGAGATGGGCGGCATCACCCGAAAAGAGGTTGTCGCCGCGGTCATCGTCGGCGCCGCCATTTTGGTGCTGGGGGTCTCGGCCGTATTGAAATCAACTATTCCCGGATTTGTGCCGCCCCACAAAACTGCGGTGCTTCTGATCTCAACCATTCTTTTCTTTGTCACCGGACTTCTGGATATCAACGACTTGGAAGAGGTCCCCTGGAACATCATCCTGCTATTCGCCGGCGCCATGAGTATCGGATTTTGCCTGTGGCAAACCGGTGCGGCAAAATGGATGGCGGTGAACTGGCTGACCCTGTTTAAAGAGGCCAACTGGTTCATCTTTGTGATGAGCATCGCCTTTTTCGTCATGATGATGACCAACTTTATCATGAACGTGGCCGCCATCGCCATCTCGCTGCCGGTGGCCCTGGTCATCGCCCCTTACCTGGGAGTGGCCGGGGAGGTGATCTTGTTTGCCTGCCTGGTGGTGGCCGGCATGCCGTTCCTGCTGCTGGTGGGTGCGGCTCCCAACGCCATCGCCTACGACTCCAAACAGTTCTCCACGGGTGAATTTTTCTTGTGGGGTATCCCGGCCAGTATCATCTTGATGCTGGTCACGGGCTTTGCTGTCAAATTTCTATGGCCCATCATGGGAATGCCCATCACCACCGGTTAACCCGGCTCCGTGTCATACCGGCTCCGTGTCACATTAGGATCAACAGCCTTATCGCCCTCAGGACGGTAAGGCTGTTGCATATCTAAAAACCACTTCTTTGTTGACTTCGACTCGATTCTACCATAAAAGACTTCTTCCCTTGTATCAAAGTTTGCTTTTTGAGCGCCCTTTGATTCGAAAAAACCGTTTTATGCAATTCGGCATTTAACAGGGAATCGCTCTCGCATATTGACCATCGGATAGCTGGCCTAACCAGAGGGGAACCTATGCAATCCTTTTATATCGCATTGATTCTGATATTGGTAGGGGGCGTTGGCCCCCTTTTTTTATGGCCGCGCTTTTCTGTGATGAAAGGCGTCGGGGTGCTGGCCATGGTTGCCGGTTGTGTCATGGGGCTCAAACAGGCCTTTTCCATATTGATGAATGCCGATACCCTCTCGGTCTCTTTTGATTATCTGAATACCTTCAGCCTCTCTTTTCAAATCGATCCGCTTTCCGCCTTTTTCCTGGTGGCCATCTTTGCGGTCTCCTTGCTGGCGGCGGTTTATAGCTACCACTATATGGACAACCCGGCCAAGGCCCTGCGCTGTGCGGCCAATTATCTCTGTTTCAGCCTGCTGGTGGCCGCCATGGCCCTGGTGGTGACCGCCAACAATATGATCACCTTCATGCTCTGCTGGGAGATCATGTCCCTGTCGTCGTTCTTTCTGGTGGTCTACAACTACGAAGTGCCTGCCCATCGCAAGGCCGGCTACCTCTATTTTGTATTTTCCCAGGTGGGCGCCATGTTCATTTTTGCCGCTTTCGGCATCATCTACGCCCACACCGGCGGTTTCGGATTTGCAGCAGCGTCTGATCTGCCCAATGGGGCCAAGATGGTTGCGTTTATCCTGGCCTTCATCGGTTTCGGTTCCAAAGCGGGCATCTTTCCGTTGCATGTCTGGCTGCCCCACGCCCATCCGGCGGCGCCCAGCCACATCTCGGCGGTGATGTCGGGCGTGATGATCAAGACCGGCATCTACGGCATCGTGCGCATGTACGACATGTTAAACTGGCACACAGAGGTTTTAGGTTATATTGTGCTTGTCGCCGGTGTGGTCTCCGGTATTCTTGGGGTGGTCTACGCTTTGGGACAACACGATATCAAGCGTTTGCTGGCCTATCACAGTGTTGAAAATATCGGCATCATTCTCATCGGCCTGGGGATCGGCATGGTCGGCGTGGCTGGGGGCAAACCGATAATGGCCGTGCTGGGATTTGCCGGCGGACTTTTGCATGTGCTCAACCACGCCATCTTCAAATCATTGCTCTTTATGGGCGCCGGCATGGTGCTGCACAAGACCGGCACCGGCAGCATCGATGCGCTGGGGGGCCTGATCAAACGCATGAAGATCACCGGCACCACCTTTCTCATCGGATCTTTGGCCATTTCCGGATTGCCGCCCTTCAATGGATTCGTCAGTGAATTTTTAATCTATATGGGCAGCTTTAACGGGGTGGCGCTGGGCCGGTTCGATTTTGCCGCCAGCGTGATGGGCATTGTCGGTCTGGCCATTATTGGAGGACTGGCACTGGCCTGTTTTACCAAAGTTGTAGGGGTGGTCTTTCAGGGCGAACCGCGCACCGGCAAGGCGCGCAATGTGGATGAAAAAAGCATGTTCATGCTCTTTCCCATGCTCATACTGGCAGCAGCCTGTATCGTCATCGGTATCTATCCCAACTTCTTTATGATCATGGCCGTTAAAGCGACGGCCTCCCTGCAATTGGGCTACGGGCGCTTGCCCCTTGAGCCTTTTATGCCCCTGGCCGCCAACATCACCAGGGCGGCGGCGATTTTTTTCACCACCTTGATGGTGATCATCGCCCTTCGCATGCTGCTCTACCGGGGCAAATCCGTCGCCCGCTCCGGCACCTGGGGCTGTGGCTTTACCCAGCCTACGGTTAAGATGCAATATACAGGCTCATCCTATGCTGCTTCCATCCTTGAGTTTTTCAAGCCGGTGGCACCGCTGGAAGAAAACCATCCGCCCGTCGTCGGGCGCTTTCCGGAAAGAACCCACTACTACAGCAAGGTTCATGATGCAGCCGAGGTGCAATTGAACCGTGTGATTGTGAATCCGATGCTCTGGCTGTTTGACCGGCTTCGATGGCTGCAGCACGGCGACATTCATTTGTATATCGGCTATATTTTGCTGGCCATTGTGGTATTGTTGTTTTTTGTTGATTAGTGCTTTTGAAGTAAATCAACGTTATGTCATTCGCCCGAACAACTCATAGCAACAAGGTTTGATGATGAATTCAATACTTCTGCTTGTCCTGGCCATGATTGTGGCGCCGTTCTACTCAGCGCTGATCCTGAAGGTCAAAGCCTTTTTCGGCGGCAAAAAGGGCCCGCCCCTGCTGATCAACTACTACACCTTGATCAAACTGCTCAAAAAGGGATCGGTCTATAGCACCAGTACGACCCTGATTTTTAAAATGGGCCCGGTCATATCGCTGTGCACGGCGGCCACGGTGCTGATGTTTCTCCCCATTGCCGGACAAAAAGCGCTTTTCTCCTTTCAAGGCGATATCATTTTCCTGCTCTACCTGTTCGGCCTGGGGCGCTTTTTTACCATTGCCGCCGCCATGGACACAGCATCACCCTTTGAGGGTATGGGGGCCGCCCGGGAGGCCTTCTTTCCCATCATCTGCGAAGCCACCCTCTTTATGATCCTGATTCTGTTTTACACCCTCACCGGCGAGCTGCAATTGTCGGCGTTCTTTGCCGGTGCACAGCCCTATGGACTATGGCAAAGTGCCGGAGCGCCTCTGTTCTTTGTGGTCATCGCCTTTTTTATCGTGCTGCTCACGGAAAACTCCCGGGTGCCGGTGGATGATCCGGCCACACACTTGGAACTGACCATGATCCATGAAGTGATGGTGCTGGATCACAGCGGGCCTGATTTTGCGCTGATCGAACTGGGCTCCTTTTTTAAGCTCTTCTTCTATTCAACCTTTGTCACCCGCCTGATCTGCCCCTTTCCTCTGGGCCATCCGGCGGCCGACACTGCGCTTTTTTTCGTTTTTATGGCAGTGGTTTACGCTGCCGTTGGCATCATGGAATCGGTCATGGCCCGTTATCGCATGGACAAAGTACCCATCTTTGTCCTGACCTCCTTTGCCCTGGCCTTTTTTGCCACCGTGATCACACTGGAGTTTTTAAAATGATACAATCGGTTGATACCCTTCTGGCTTTGGTGCTGTTGTCGGTGCTCTTCTCTTTTGGAACGAGCCGGGTGCCGGCTCTGATCAAGATCCTGGCCTTCCAAGGGGTGGTGGTCTCCATCGTTCCGCTTTTTATCGGACACAACTTGAGTGCCGGCGGCATGGCGTTTACCCTGGCAACCCTTTTGGTCCGTGGTATCGGCATCCCCTTGTGGATCTACCTGGCTGTTAAAAAAGTGGCCATCCACCGAGAGGTCGAGGCCATTGTCGGATTCAATGCCTCCCTGCTCTTCGGCCTGGTGCTGATCGTGGCCGCCACCTACGTGAGCCCAAAAATCAACCTGCCCCAGGCCAGCGGAAGTACGCTGATGCTGCCGACAGCCATCACCCTGCTGGTGGCCGGGATGTTTTTGCTGATGGCCCGGCGCAACGCCATCGCCATGGTGCTCGGGTACATCATGATGGAAAACGGCATCTATTTGGTCGGCACCAGCTTCTCCATGCGCACCCACCACATCGTGGAGTTCGGCATATTGCTGGATGTCCTTGCGGGTGTGATGATCATGGCCATTATTCTTCAAAACATCAAGCAGACCTTCAGCGATGTGGATACGGCCCGACTTAGAACCTTAAAAGAGTAAGGTGATAGATTTATGCTTGAAATCGTCTTTATCGCACCGCTCATCACCGGCATCATCGCCTTCTTCCTGCCGAAAACATCAGCAAGGCCCCTGCTGGTCTTCACCGGCGCCGTCCACCTGCTGATTTCGGTGCTCATCTGGATGTTTCGGCCCCAAGCCGCCCTGGACGGCTACTTCCGGATTACTTCCGAAGGACTTTTGTCACTGATAGTGATTTCCCTGCTCTTTTTCCTGATCTCTATCTATACCACCGCCTATCTGAAAAAATCCGAGATCACGTCGGAGCATATCTTTACCGGCTCCATGCTGCTCTTTTTGGCCACCATGACCATGGTCACCATCTCGGATCACATCATGGTGATGTGGATTGCCATCGAGGCCACCACCCTGGCCAGCGCCCCGCTGATTTATACCCATCGCTCCGGGCCCTCCATTGAAGCCACGTGGAAATATGTCCTGATCTGTTCGGTGGGCATTGCCCTAGCCCTGTTGGGTTCGGTGTTGATCTCCCTCTCCATGGATCTGGGCGGCGTGGATGCGCCGGTGGCCTTTTCCAGCCTGACGGTGGTGGCCACACAGCTCGATCCTTTCTGGCTAAAAACCGGGTTTGTCTTTATTCTGGTGGGGTACGGCACCAAAATGGGCCTGGCGCCCATGCACACCTGGCTGCCCGACGCCCATAGCGAAGCCCCCAGCCCGGCATCGGCCCTGCTCTCCGGCGTACTGCTCAACTGTGCCTACCTGGGCATTTTCAAAACCCATAAAATCATGCACGCCGCTGGTTTGGGAGATTTTTCCGGCACCATCCTGATCGTTTTCGGCCTGACCTCCATTTTGGCCGCGGCCACCTTCATTCTAAAACAGAGCGAATATAAACGCCTGCTGGCCTACTCCAGCATCGAGAACATGGGCATCATCGCCTTCGGTACCGGCATCGGCGGCATCGGGGCGTACGGTGCGGTGCTCTGCCTGATCCATCACAGCCTGATCAAATCGTCACTTTTTCTCTCTTCCGGTAATATTCTGCTGGGCTACGGCAGCCGCCTGATTGAAAACACCGGTTTGCTTGCCAAACGCATGCCCAAAACCTTTGTGGCCTTCTTCGCCGGATTCGCCGGTATATCCGGCTTTCCGCCCTTCGGCATTTTTCTCGGTGAACTCTTTATCATCATCGGCGCCTTTCGCAGCGGCCACCATATCGCCGTCGGATTATTTATCCTGAGCATCTGCGCCATCTTTGCCGGCTTTGCCAAGCACATCATGAAAATGGCCTTCGGCAGCGCCGAAACCGATACCCACATCGAAGAGAAGCCCGTGATGGTCTGGCCCCAGTATGCCCTGTTGCTGACCTCAGTGGTGCTTTGCTTCTGGATGCCTGGCACCTTATCCCAAACCATTGCCCAGGCAGTTAAAACCATCGGCGGGGGATTTTAATGCAAACGGAATTTCTACAGATCGAAAACGGTGAGGCCATTGCGCGAGACCGGGTGCCGCACCTGGGCTTTGCGGACTTTCGCACCCAAGCCTTGGAGCTGGTGGGCAACGGCGCTAAAGTGGTTCACTATTTTGCCTATCCGGAAGACCAACAGGTAAAACTGTTAGCGGTGCTGAGAACCCACCGGCTGCTCATGGCCGGTTGTGATGCTCCCGACAGTTATCCTGCCATGAGCGCCCAGTGCGAACCGTTTCATATGTTCGAGCGTGAAATCGCCGAGCAGTACGGCATTCGGCCCCATGGGCACCCCTGGCTCAAGATGGTCCGCTACCATGAAAACTACAATGGCCGGCAAGACGTGTTCGGCAACGACTACCACCAGGACATCCCCGGCAACTATCCCTACTATCAAGTAGAGGGCGACGAGATCCACGAAGTGGCGGTGGGCCCGGTGCATGCCGGGGTGATCGAGCCCGGCCATTTCCGGTTTAACTGCATCGGCGAGCGCGTGCTGCACCTGGAGATTCAACTGGGATATCAGCACCGCGGGGCCGAACAACTGATATTGAAGGCTCCGGCCCAGCGCCGGCCGGTGATTGCGGAATCCATTGCCGGAGACACCGCCATCGGCCACAACCTGTGTTACGCCCAGGCGATAGAGGCCCTTTCTGATCTGAAACCGGATGACGGCGCGCGCATTATCCGCACCATCGCCCTGGAACTAGAACGCATCGCCAACCATGTGGGCGATCTGGGCGCCCTGAGCGGGGATGTGGCCTTTTTACCGCCGGCCAATTACTTCGGCCGAATGCGCGGTGATTTTTTAAACTGCACCCTGTGGATGTGCGGCAACCGTTTCGGCAAAGGGCTGGTGCGCCCCGGCGGCGTCCGCTTCCCCATGACCGACGAGGACCGCCAAACCCTGACCGGGCGGATCGTCGAGCTCAAGCGCCAGGTCTCCCATGTCATCGACCTGCTCTTCGGCACCCCCAGCGTACGCTCGCGTTTTGAAGACTGCGGCACCGTGAGCACCGAAGATGCCGACCATCTGGGGCTGGTGGGCCCGGCCGGCCGGGCCTGCGGACTCTCCTACGATGTGCGCCGCACATTCCCCACCGAGCATTACTCCCATTTGGAGATACCCGATTACGGACCCCGCAGCGGGGATGTATACGCGCGTGCACGGGTACGGGCCGATGAGGTCCTGCAATCCATCGATATCATTTTAGGCTTGCTTAAAGACCCGGTGGAGACCCACCGCGTGGAGAGCGCCGTAACACCGCTGGCCCCCGCCTCCATCGCCGTCAGCCTCAACGAAGGCTGGCGCGGGGAAGCCTCCCACTGCATCATCACCGATGCCGCCGGAGAAATTCAGCGCTACAAGATCAAGGACCCGTCCTTCCACAACTGGAATGGATTGGCCATGTCGCTAAGGGACACGGGGATCTCGGATTTTCCCCTGAACAATAAAAGCTTTAACCTGTCCTATTGCGGGTTTGATTTATGAGCCCCGTAGTTGCATAAAAAAGATGGCAAAAAAGGTAAGTCGCCTTGGCTCTGGAGCCCTCCGACTTTTGCAACCATAGGGTAGAGCCAACAATTTAAACTTATTTGGAGCGACCCATGCTCAATACGCTGAAAAACAGATTCGAACAGGGCTACCGCACCAGCGCATACCCCAAAAAACCCATCTTGCTGCCTGAACGCTACCGTGGCATCCCCAAGGTCGAACCGACGGCACCGGCCGAGCTGGCCGCCCAATGCGCCGACGCCTGCCCCCAGCAGGCCATCGATGCTGCGGCCAAACGCATCGACATGGGCCGCTGCGTCTTTTGCGGCGACTGCGAAAGGCTCTCCGACGGCAAGTTCATCTCATTCAGCCGCAAATTTGAAACCGCCGTGGCCGAAAAGGCCGATCTGATCACCGCCGGCGATCTGCCCGACCTGGCGGCCCACTCCAAAAAGCATTTTAAAAAGCTCTTCGGCCGCTCCCTGCAATTGCGCCAGATATCGGCTGCCGGCTGCAATGCCTGCGAAGCTGATCTGAATGTTTTGGCCACTCCCTTTTTCGATCTGGCCCGGTTCGGCATCAACTTCGTGGCATCACCGCGCCACGCTGACGGCATCGTGGTCACCGGTCCCATCTCCACCAATATGCGTATCGCCACCATGCAAACCTATGAAGCCGTGCCCGCTCCCAAAGTGGTCATCGCCGTGGGCAGCTGCACCCTCAGTGGCGGCCCTTTCAGGGGTAGCCCGGAGATCACCGAGGGGCTGGATACCCTGTTGCCTGTGGATCTGTTCATACCGGGGTGTCCGCCCCATCCGTTGACCAATTTGCATGCGTTATTGAATTATTTTAAGTAGAGCAGATCATAGGATAACCGCATTTGGTTTTTTCCGGTTACAGGCAATTATGGTTTGATTGAATACAACCGCCGGCGAGCCGGCTCGTGGGGTTGCAGGACACGCCATAATGGTTTAAGAGCGGCTAAGGTGCGCAACGGGTGGCCCGCAAACTCGCTGCGCTCAAAAAACAATGCGGGCCACTGATCCTTCGCCACACCTAAGCCGCTCTAAAACCTATGGCTCACCTCTTGAATCTTTCAAACTCAAGTGATATGGTACAATGAAATCTTAGCCGATACCCTTGATATACCTTTTTCGGCAAACCAAAGCGGGCCTCCATATCTAATTGCCCGTTCTAAGGGCTGTCGAACCGCGCAAAAATAACGTCATTTTTTTTAAGCGCCGATGCATCCCGTCTGGCTGCGTTACGAAAGTTCGGAATATCTTGATATGCCTTCACTTTCGCGCCTTGCCAGATGGGCGCCGCAACACTTAAAATGTAAATTTATTTTTGCGCGAATCCTAAGCACTGCAAAAATCGCTAACAACAAATATCTGTAGGAAAACCTGGATCCGACGAATCGACGCTTCGTGTGTGGGATCCATTTATCTTCATGTTGGGCCATAACAACCAGATGGCCGGTTGAATATTGAAAAGATGTCAACCTTATGGTTTCGGATCGATATGAGATTAGGGTAAGTTGACCTATCGCCGTCCCAACAACGTCCTGATTCATTTAAACAGGCACTCAACTCGATTGCGAGGGCCTTGCACTATTAATACTGAAACTGAAATGCATCCACCACCATAGGAGAAATTATGCCAGCATCCACCGGAACAGATGAAATCATCTTTGTTGGTCTCAATCCATCCGCCATCGATGAAGCCAGATCGATTCGACGGCAAGGCAACAGCGTCATATTTATAGGCCAAGGGCAAGCGCCTGACAGTATTAAGCATCACCGGAGAACTTATAACTTAACGAATCCTTCTGAAGTCGAAGGCTTTATCAAAACCCTCGGTCTTTCAAGCACGCAGAACATAAAGCTGACCGCAGCCATCAATACCGCCCAAAGCGATATGAAGGATGAACTCGCAAAGTTGGCAGACATTTTCGCGGGGATGGAGAAAACCAGAACGGGACCAGGGCGTCTGGTCCTATCAGGCCATAGCATCGGTCGTATGTTTTGGGGTGAACACAATGGCATGGTTGAGATCAAAAAAATCGAAGAGATAGCGGCCGCACTGCCTGTTGCCGCGTCTCTGATCGAAGACTTGCATCTCTCCGCATGCTACTCCGGCAATGAACGGTATCTGGTGCGCTGGAGGAGAGTTTTTCCCAACGTATCCACCATATGGGCCTACTCGGGTTCGGCACCCGGGGCCCATAGCGGCGCCCAAAAACATCTGTCCATCTGGAACAGCGCCACCAAGGGGAACAAGATTAAGTTGGATCGCTCCATCGCGAGCAACACGCGCAAAGGGAAAAATGTCGCGGTTGCGAAACCATCCCCTTATCGCTCCGACAGGCGGCTAAAAACAGTCTGGAGAAGAAAGGCGCCGATTCCAAACGGCCGTTGATGCTCGCTGCCGCCCCTTATGTTTCAAAAGGAGGAATCCCTTAGGCAGCTTCTTTGGGCTTTGAGCCAATATCGGCGAGATGATATTCCGATATCAACTCATCCATCAACTCTTTTACAGAGATGATGCTTTCAACCCGGTAGGCGTTTTCACCGGCGAATGCAAATCCGTGTTTCAGCCTGCCTTTGCGTGCATTGCCCAATACAATGGCGATGCAGTAGGGGCTTTTTTCGGGATTGCATGTCTTGAGGCATTGGTACGGGCATTTGAAGGGCGTTTTGCGCCCCTGGTTGGCGGCATCGATGAAGGCGTTGCCGACTGCCCTGCCCGGCATCCCCACCGGACTCTTGATGATCACCATATCATCTTTTTGGGCGTCGATGTAGGTTTGTTTGAAGGCATCATCTGCGTCACACTCGTGGGTGGCCACAAAACGGGTGCCCATCTGCACACCGGCGGCGCCCTGTTTGAGGAACCTATAGATATCTTCACCGGTATAGATACCGCCGGCGGCAATCACCGGAATCTTTCGATGGTGTTCGGCTTCGATGGGTTTGAGTATGTCGATGACCTCGGTCGCCAAATTCTCAATGGAAAAGTCGGGATCGTCGATTTGTTCGTGCTTAAATCCGATGTGCCCTCCGGCTTTGGGGCCTTCCACCACGAAGGCGTCCGGCAGATAGTCGTACCGCGACAGCCATTTTTTACAGATGATCTTGGCCGCCCTGGCCGAGGAGACGATGGGCACCAGCTTGGTCCGGCTTTCAGGGGTGAGAAAACCCGGCAGATCCAAGGGCAAACCCGCGCCGGAAAAGATGAGGTCAATACCTTCGGCAATCGCCGTTCGCGCCATTTCAGGGTAATGGGTCAACGCCACCATGATATTAACACCGAGGACCCCCCGGGTCATTTGCCGGGCGCTTCTGATCTCGCGTCTCAAGACGCGGATATTGGCTTCAGCCGCGTTTGTGGCAATATCGGGTTCATGGATGCCCGGCATGGCGGCCGCAATGACCCCCACACCGCCTTGATTGGCTACGGCCGATGATAGTCCCGACATGGATATGCCCACCCCCATACCGCCTTGGATGATGGGAACCGGAATGGTTAGGTCTCCGATGACTAGTTCTGGCAATGGCATGCTTCATTTACTCCTGGACGTATAACAGGTGTCCACGCATCATTCTAACATTCCGCTTTCGGCTGAGACTGCACAGGAGCAGCCGGAGGTGGTGTGAACGAATGGCCCGCTGGGTTGATAAACGCATAATATCCTGCGGGGTGCCATGAGCGGGTCTTTGGTTGGCACTCAATATATCATAAAAAGCAATGGATCGGATGACAAGATAGACATTGGATTTTACAAAAGTTTTACAATTTGGCCCCGGCGCAATTTGGCACAATGATTTTTTGCCGGGGCCCTTACGGTAAAATGGAAATGGTGGGATACAGTCCCGCCAACTTGCCGTCCGGATATGGCTGAATGGTGTTAAAGGAGATGTTCTGGTTCCTCTGGGCATGGCCTTTGTTATTCGCGCCGTTATAGAGGGCGCCGTTGGCCTCAAGGATATGGTGGATACGATCGCGAAAGGCAGTGACAAAACGTGCACCGCTGCCTTCAAAGAACATGTTGCCTTTGGCCAGACTATCACCAATTTTCGACATCGCTGTAAGAGATATGCTGTTGGCTTCAAGCTCCTGCTGGTTGGTGACCAACCCCCATACCAGGTGTCCTTCGGGGATCGCCAAGGGCTTTTTAATATCAATGATGGTATGGGGCATGATGATACACGATTTGCCAATGGACAACTTCACACCGGGGCGTCCGCGCAGGAAACTGTTAAAACCGACAAATACATTTTGACCCAGATCCGCCTCAATGATTTTGGCGCCGTGGGCCGTCACATCGAACCCTTCCAGCCGTGAATTGATGATATAGCAATTTTCCTGGGCGTTGGACCCTTTGCCCAGCCAGGCGTTTTGCAAAAAGGCGCGCTGGGCCACCAGTACGTTTTCACTGATATGGGTTTTGGGTTTGATCACGGCAAACCGGTCCACCGAAGCCGTCTTGGGCACCTCCACGGGCAGTTTGAGATTGACTGCGTCAAACACCCGCTGAAAGGCCTCCTTGCGGTCCTCCACAAAGTCCATAAGCAGGCCTTGGGGCAATTTACCGGCTGAAAAATGGATGTAATGGCTTAATTTGTCCAGGGGGTAGCGATAGAGAAAATTAAACGTACCGGGGCTGCGCACCCACACGGTGCCCGGATCTACGTTGAGATGGCCGATCTCTCCGGCCTGAACATAGGAATAGGTTCCGATGACGCAATCATTGGTGGTGGTCAGATCCACGGTGGAGAAAGGCCCCAGAAAAGTGCCGTCCATGGGCGAGCCGTGAATATTGGCATAGTGGGTGGATACGGTATTGGCAATAAAAAATTTCTCGAGGGTCTCGGGATCGTGTGAGAAATTATGGACCAGGGTTTTAATCAGAAAACTGTCATGTATGTCAATGCCTTCGTTCTCGGTGATGGGAATCTCCATACCCTGAAAGTCGAACACGTCACCTCTCTTTTTGAGCTCATCGCCGCGAATGTCGCTTTTATAAAGCATGGAATTGGTGGTACGACATTTCCCCAAAAAATAACTGCCGGCCAAGCTGGAACGCCTGAATCTGAAATTAAGGGGATGGTGGGGGGTAACACCGTAGAAAGCATAAAATTTGCTCATCTGGTTCAAGGGAACCAGGTTTTCAATCCATGGGGTTATATCGTAATTAAGCTCGCGCAAGTTGATATTGGCTCTTTGAATAATCCTGGCCAAAAGATTTTTCAATTCTTTCATGGCAGATCCTCAATTATAGTTCAATTTCACACTCTTTCATAGCGTGGAAAACGGCGGCAAACACATCCGCAAGACGCAGAATGCCGACAATTTCTTTGTTATGGGTCACCATCACCGATAGAAGGTTCTCCAGGACCAAATGCTGAATGGCCATGTCCAAAGTGGCCTCCTGGTCGATATATTCGCCCTCCTCAAAGTTCTGCATGCAATCATCCACGTTCATTTTGACTGCGGTGGTACACAGCTCGTCAAGGGGCGCCCCCTGCAATCGTCGCTGTTTATACAGATTGCGGACAAATTTGGGGCTGAAGTTGAATCGATTGAGTTCCTTTAGGTTGTTCAGCTCATCATCCCGTGGCTCCAGAGCGCGAAGGACATCGACTTGATTGATTTTACCGACAACCCGTTTATTTTTGTCCAAAACCAGAATTCCGCGGTGCCTGTACTTGGTATGATCAAATTCCTCCTGAGCCTTTTCCAAAGCCATCACCGCCTCAAACAGCGTTGACCCTTGGGCCACTGTCGCATATTCGGAGAGCGGCACCATTAAATCTTTTACGAGATAATTTTCCAACGACACCCCCTCTTATTATTGTAAGGTATTGTTTTATAAATATTTTTTTGATTTTCCCATGAGGATATCAGGGAAAACCATAAAAAAAGGATTTATAATATCGAAATAACCAATGCTTTTCAAGTATTTAAAACACCACGGCAAATCCTGGCGGGAAGAAGTAAAAAAATGCCCCCTCCCTTTGCTATTTGCGCCGATCGCGTAAAGC